>JBFLZD010000091.1 GCA_040756435.1 Spirochaetota bacterium
TATTGATTACCTTGATGATTACCATGTGTACTTTACCAATGGTGAAGCTCTCAAAGCAGATGTTGTGTTTATTAGTATTGGCGAAAAGCCTGATCTGTCGTTTTTAGGTGACACAGTTATGGTAAATGAGCGGGGGGCGATAGTTACTGCTGAAAAATCCTTCAAAAGTTCGGACCCTAAAATTTATGCCACGGGTGATATCATAAAGCAAGGACTTATTACCGATGCTATTGGGATGGGTAGATTGGCTGCAATGGAGATACATGCAACGCTTGCAGATGAAGATTTTATCTATCCAGAAAAAACGCTGGTGCCAAAACGGCGAATTAACATAGCATATTTTGGTGGTGAAACACGTGAAGTTGATAGATGTATAAGCTGTGGAACCTGTATTTACTGCGATAAATGTGTAGAAGCTTGCCCACAGGGAGCCATTACACGAAATGGTGAAATCTTTACTATTGATGCAGAACTATGTACAGCCTGCTATACCTGCGTCAATGTATGTCCCCGCGGTGCACTGCAGCCGGGTGATTTTGATGCAGTAGTATCGGATGTCCTTTTTAAGAAGTGATAGAGTGAAAAATTAATTTCTTGCAAATACTATTTAGTAAAGTACTATATGTCTGTAAATAGTGTAGCTGCCTTTAAAGCTAATCCCTAATTTGTTGGGAAGCAATACTACTTGTCATTGCGAGCAAAGCGAAGCAATCTCATTGTTTTGAAGGGATTGCTTTGTTACTTCGTTTCTTGCAATGACGGGGAGGCATAAGTCATTGCGATGAAGCGAAACAATCTCATTGTTTTGGAGGGTTTGCTTCGTCACTTTGTTCTTCGCAATGACGAGGAGGCAGAAGTCATTGCGAGCAAAGCAATCTCAGTATCACAAAAGGCGGGATTGCTTTGTTACTTCGTTCCTCGCAATGACGGTGAGATTGCCACGCGCCTTCGGCGCTCACAATGACTTTTACTCTGTCATTGTGAATCCCGATATATTACACACTATCGGTAAAATAATAGATTGTTACATAAATGTTAAATATTGTACCATTTGCCATGAATTAAACACTACACTGTTGACTTTTTATGAACACAATATTCATTGAAGCTATTATGACAATATAGTTTAAAAAATCTAAGAGAGGTTTCCATTATGAAGCGTTTTATAAAGAACATTGCGTCTGAGCGGGAATATGTCATTACACGGGAAAAGGAGATGCCTGTTTCCCAGTATTATGGTGAGGATACCTTTAATTTTAAAGTAATGCGTCAGAAGTTACCAGCAAATGTATGTAAAAAACTAATGCGCATTATTAAAGAAGGTGAAAGATTAGATCCTGAAATTGCCGATACAGTTGCCCATGCTATGAAGGAATGGGCCATAGAAAAAGGTGCTACCCACTTTTGCCACTGGTTCCAGCCAATGACAGGTGCAACAGCAGAAAAGCATGATTCATTTTTAGAATTTACTGAATTTGGTGAAGCAATTGAGCGGTTCAGCGCCGAAACTCTGGTGAAAGGCGAGCCTGATGCTTCTAGTTTCCCTAGTGGGGGGTTGCGCTCAACCTTTGAAGCGCGCGGGTACACTGCATGGGATCCTTCAAGCCCTGCATTTATTCTTCGCAGTGGAATAGGTGCTACGCTGTGTATTCCCACCGTCTTTCTTTCATACACAGGGGAAGCGCTGGATAAAAAAACACCACTACTGCGCTCTATCAATGCAATCAACAAAAGTGCACTACGAGTTATGAGGTTACTGGGCAATGACAAAGCAACACGGGTAATTTCAACAGTTGGACCAGAACAGGAATATTTTTTAATTGATATGGATTACTATTACAAACGCCCGGATCTAGTATTGACAGGGCGGACACTTTTAGGTGCTGCACCAACAAAAGGACAACAATTAGAAGACCATTACTTTGGTAGCATTAAAGAAAGAATATTGTCATATATGCATGATGTGGAAGAGGAACTGTATAAGTTAGGTATACCGGCCAAAACACGTCACAATGAAGTTGCACCAAGCCAGTATGAGATAGCACCAATATTTGAAGAAGCAAACATTGCGGTTGATCACAACCATTTAATAATGGAAACACTGAAGCGTGTTGCACAAAATCATCGTTTGGCTGCGCTGCTTCATGAAAAGCCGTTTGCTGGCATCAATGGTTCGGGTAAGCACTGTAACTGGTCATTGTCGGATAACTTAGGCAATAACCTGCTCAATCCCGGCCATTCACCGCAGGATAATGTGCAGTTTTTAGTATTCTTAACTGCGACAATACGGGCTGTGTATTATCATGCAGATTTATTGCGTGCATCAGTTGCATCCAGTGGCAATGACCATCGGTTGGGTGCCAATGAGGCCCCACCAGCAATTATTTCAGTATTCCTGGGTGAACAGCTTACTAAAATACTCAATGACATTGAACAGGGAGTCATAAGCAAGGCAACCAATAAAGCCATAATTGATTTAGGTCTTTCTACTCTACCGGTACTCAGCAAGGATAATACCGACCGCAACCGTACCTCACCATTTGCTTTTACTGGCAACAAGTTTGAATTCAGAGCAGTTGGCTCTTCGCAATCTATAGCGTTTCCAGTAACTATCCTGAATACCATAGTTGCTGAAAGTCTTGATGTACTTGCAGATAAAATAGAAACCAAGGGGGGTGATGTACGGCAGGCAGCAATTGATGTGATTCGTGATGAAATTAAGAAAATAAAACCTGTGCTTTTCATGGGCGATAATTACTCAAAAGAGTGGGAAGAAGAAGCAGCACGGAGAGGGCTGCCCAATAAAAAGGTAACCGTGGAGTCCTTACCTGATTTCATAACTGACAAGGCAATAAAACTATTTGAAAAGTATGGTGTACTCTCACCTGTTGAATTAGAAGCACGATATACTATACGGCTTGAGCGATACATAAAAGAGATGGACATAGAAGCAAAAACCATGCTTGATATGGTGCGCACTAAAATTATTCCGGCAACAATGCGCTATCAAAGCTCAATTGCTTCATCATGTTTACGGATAATTGATCTGCTTGGTGATAAAGCACTTGATGCTCAGAAAAAAATGTGTGCCACAATAACTACACTAAACAATGAAGTCATCAATGAAGCAGATGTCCTTGATGAGCTTATTGCAAAAGCTGGCAATATTCATGATGAGCTTGAAAAAGCAAAATTCTATGCATATACTATAAAAGAACAGATGAACACACTGCGTGCTAAAGCCGATATGCTGGAAACACATACAAGTGATTATCTGTGGCCATTCCCACGTTTCTGGGAGATGCTGTTTATATCATAGATAAATAAAATCTGCAGGGGGGTGTCCCAAAAGGCAACTCTGTATAATGATGATTGTCCATAGCGTCATTGCAAGAAGCAATAGCGACGAAGCAATCTTTCCGATTGTAGCAATGAGATTGCTTCGCTACGCTCGCAATGACACATCGGCCAATCCCGTCATTGCGAGGAGCGTTAGCGACGAAGCAATCTCATAGTTTTAATGAGATTCTTCGCTCAGAAAGACAATAAATAATGCACGCATAGCACGTGTATCGAGGTGACCGCATATAACCAAACCCCCGGAGGGGGTGACATAATTGCCAGCAAACCAATGATGGTATAGCCCCACCAAACCCCCAGAGGAGGTGAAATTATTATTGTAGATAAGGTATGCAACCACCCAATCAAACCCCTGGAGGGGGTGACATTATTATAGCAAAGATGACATTATCACCACCCCACCAAACCCCCGTAGGGGTTGAAATTATTTTAACAAAACAATGATGGTGTAGCCCAAACCAAACCCCCGGAGGGGATGGCATAATTGCAAACAAACCAATGATGGTGTATCCAAACCCCCAGCGGGGGTGAAATTATTATTGTAGAGAAGGTATGCAACCACCCAATCAAACCCCCGGAGGGGGTGACATTATTATAGCAGGGTAAAATTATTATATGATTCAAAAATAAAAAAAAGCTATCTAATATAATACATATTTTTTATTTCTTCTGTCAATAAGCTGCACATATTTATAACGATCACCTGACAGTGCATTATCCAGCAATCGGTACCCTTCTTTCTGACATCTATCACATGCATCCAGTGGTATCTCAATACCTAAGGATAATGGGTTAACCGTGGAAGTTGTTTCAATTTTAAGCACTCCGCGGCATTCTTCGCACACCATGATAGATTCTAACTGCATCTCACGGATATTATCAGTGTCATAATAAATTTCTTTTTTTCGCACATCGTAGTTACCCGGCATAAGTTTAAATGATGGTTTTTTGCATTCTTCATACCGCTTCATCACCTGGTCGCAAACCCGTTTTATGTATTTTGTAATCTCCTTATCCTGAGTAAGATCTTTTTGCGAATAATCAGGTTCATGTACATATAAATAGTCCAGTCCTGCCATAGCAAGCGTTATGCCTAAATTGACATATGGTAATGCTCCCTGAATGGAATACCCACCTTCAAGTACTGCAATATCAGCATTGAGCATTTCAGTTAGCTTGGCATACCCCAATGCAGAAAAGTTCATGTTAGTGATAGGATCAGAGTAGTGGTTGTCCTGTCCTGCAGAATTAATAATAAGATCAGGCTTAAAATCCTTTAAAATGGGAACTACCACACGTTCCATTGCCATTAAAAACCCTTCATCTGAGGTGTTGGGTGGCAGTGGAATATTAATGGTGGTGCCCAGTGCGTTTGGTCCACCTAACTCATGGATGGCACCGGTTCCCGGATACAGCGTACGTCCATCCTGATGCATGGATATATACATAACATCCCTGTCGTGCCAGTAGATGTCCTGAGTGCCGTCGCCGTGATGGCAATCAGTGTCCACAATGGCAATTTTTTTTACATTGTAGTGTTCACGAATATACTCAACCATAACTGCTTCAATATTGATATTGCAAAAACCTCGTGCTCCGTGAACCACCTTCATGGCATGATGGCCCGGCGGGCGCACCAGTGCAAATGATTTGTTTACAATTTTATCCATTACCAGCGTTGCAGCCTTTATGGTGCCACCAGCGGATATTAAATGCGATTCTGTTGTTACTTTTGCAACATCGGGAAAGCAGAAATGTGTTCGCATGATATCATCATGACTGGCAATATCAGGCTTGTACTGCATAATACCTTCAATATCAAATACGCCTTCTTCATTCAACTGGTCAAGTGTGTATAATAACCGTTCCTCACGCTCAGGGTGCAACGGGTGTATTGCCCAGTCAAAGGCTGGAAAGAAAACTATACCCAATGTTGATTTTGCTTTCATATTTTGAGTATATCCCTGCATTGATGTAAAATACCTGGTTTTACCTGGCAGTGAACTCGGATGTTTTTGCCGGTAGTTTCAAAACCTTCTACCATGTTGAATGAATACACCTGCAAAATTTCAATTTCACGTTCTTTTTCATCAACACCTATTGATTCTAAATACTGCATCATGTAGTTAGTTGCATCCTCAATGGCATTATCAACATCATAGTGTTGTGGTATGCGGATATTGACATTAAGGTTTGGCACCAATAGCCTGCCGCGCTGAGTATCAGCAAAAAGCTCAATATCAACAGTGGTGCGTGCAACAGCAGCACCGATAGCATTGGCCACTTCAGCGTACTGTGGCACTTTGACGTTCCAGCCAAATCGTTGCGTGATGTGATGAGCCAGTGTTTTTGCAGGCCCACCAATAAGGTAGATAGTTTTTGGTTTTAGCACTTTCCCTTTGAGGAATTCATGAATGGTATAGACCGGTCGTGCATTAACTTCATCAATCATTGCCATGACTTCATTATATATAATGTCAAGAGCGTAGGTAATTGCCTGCTGCGCTATATCCTGTGAAGATATTCCTGATTTTTTTTCAAGAGCATACATGCCCTCACGGGAACGTTCAGTATCCTTGAAGTTAATGGTGCCTATAACGTTAAGTGCATCAATAATTGTTGGGTTGTGTCCACCTTCTGCCATTGACATACCTAAGCGTTGTGGACCGGCAGTAACCGTACCACCTTCAACCTTTATTGCCGAATCACCACCAATGCCAATTGACTTTGTCTTTAGTGAACGCACCAGTGTATTATGGGTGTTTAATCGTATGCCGTCTTTTTCAATTAATGGAGCACCATCAGCAAATAGAGCAATATCGCATGATGTACCACCAATATCAAGCATCACCGCATCTTCAGTGATGTTACACAGTGCCATGGTACCAATGACGCTTGCAGCAGGACCGGACAATATTGATTCAACAGGAACAGTGCGGGATACGTGCAGCGGTATGGTACCTCCATCGGCTTTGAGTATATTAACAGGAGCTATCGCCCCCAGTTCCCTCAGGCTTTCTTCAATAGCGTGTGAAAATTTATTATACAGGCGCCACACGGCAGCATTATAGTATGCTGTTGCAATACGTCGCGGGAAGTTAAGATTGCCTGATAATGTATGACCTACGCTGATAAAATCTGCATCGTCAAGTTTTTGCTGTATATATTGCTCATGAACAGGATTGCGGGTTGAAAATTTTGAAATAACGGCAAAAACTTTGATGCCCTTTTTGCGGCACTTTTTTATGGCCTTTTCAAGCTGCTTAAGATTTAGCAAAGTGATTTCAGTGCCCCTGTGATCAATCTGGCCGCCTATGGTATAATACTGTGAGCCAATTGAATAATGGAGTGGATTAATGCCGGGGCCACCGGATACCAGTACGCCAACCTCTTCGCATTTGTTTTCAATAATTGCATTGGTGGTAAGGGTAGTGCTTAAGTTAACTCGCTTTATAAGAGAAGGGTCAATGCCAGTTAAAACATTTTTGAAAGCCTGATTTATACATTCAAGCAGGTTATGGTGTGTGGTTGCAACTTTGGTGTGTGCAACAATTCCTGACCGGTGTATAATAACAGCGTCAGTATGAGTCCCTCCAACATCAAGTCCTAAATACATTCCATAACCTTGCGTGCAATATAAATTTTTACAAGTATCACAACCATTTATTTGAAATAAGTACTCACATAAATAATTTTAACAAACCTGCTATAACTCCTAGTATGGTAATCGTTTGAGCAATAAATAGTGTAACAACCCAGCGTATGGTGCTAACTTTACTGTTGTAAATTTCAATTGTTAAATCCTTTCGCACTGTTTCAATCTCTTTGGTAAGTTTGAGCTCGGTTTCTTTTATTACGTTGGTAAGTTTAAGTTCGGTTTCTTTAATTTCGTTGCGGACTGTTTCAATTTCTTTGGTAAGTTTAAGTTCGGTTTCTTTAATTTCGTTGCGGACTGTTTCAATTTCTTTGGTAAGTTTAAGTTCGGTTTCTTTAATTTCGTTGCGGACTGTTTCAATTTCTTTGGTAAGTTTAAGTTCGGTTTCTTTAATTTCGTTGCGGACTGTTTCAATTTCTTTGGTAAGTTTAAGTTCGG
>JBFLZD010000092.1 GCA_040756435.1 Spirochaetota bacterium
TAATGATTTTCGTCCAAAATTATTCATATAATTGAAATCGGTTTTATCTTAATAGATTGTGCTAACAAGAGATCATCCAAAAAAACAGTTTATAAAAGTTCCCTTATTCATTGAAAGCAATACAACACCACACTCACCTTATTACAGTAACACGAAAAAACAGGATAAACATGTTAGAAAATAGTTCAATATACAACAATTATTGCAATTCTTTTTTTATTAATCAAATTTTTACCATGAACTATCGCCTATATTTTTTTAAACTAACTTGATTTACAGGAATCAACCAATAATACTTGACACTGCGCCAGATGAACAATAATTATGAATTGTGTTACAATAGATATATATTAATTAATACTATGAGGATTTATGATTGCACTATATATACTGGTATTACTATTTATTGTGGCATCAGCATATAGCATCCTTTCCATACATAAGGACCTGCCACGGTATGTCACAGCCACTAAATTACTGATGAGCATTATACTGATTGTGCTTATGATAATTGGTTATTGTATGCCTGTGTACATTGCCGGTGTATATAAGATACATATTTTTACCTTCTTTTACCTTATAATTCTTTTTTTAACATTGCTCACTCTTTACATGGCAGTGTCACAATGGAACAATGACTACAGGTCATTAAGTGCTATACTTATTCCACTTGCTGCCATTATAAGCATTATTTCATTGTTTTTCATAAACTCCCCTCGGCATATGACTATTGGCCACAACAGTATCATGGTAATCCATATTGTGCTGGCACTATTAGGCGAAGTGCTTTTCTTTGTGGCTTTTGCTTCTTCGGTACTTTATATCATTGTTTCCTGGCAATTACAGAAAAAGTCATCCATGAAATTTATCAACCGCTTCCCAAGCCTTAGTGTACTAAGCAAACTTACCAGCTTTTCTCTGTCACGCTCACTTTTCTTTTTCACTGCTGGTATAATCATTGGCATCATCATGTTATTTCAGTTTTATGGCAATTTATCATCCGGTAGTCCCAAGGAAATTTTAATGTACGCAGCATGGGGTATTATTTTTATGTTATGGCTTATCAGCAGATGGCACATAACCAGTAATTATTACCTCAGTATTATGACGATAGTATCCTTTTTGATACTGATGATAGTGTTTATGGCCAGCAATGTTGTGATTACTTCAGGATTCCACAGTTTCAGGTAATTGGTAATGAAAGAATATATACCACAGATTGGCATGGTTGGGATGAGCCACAAAACGGCTCCCGTTGAAACACGCGAGTGTTTTGCCTTTGACACACAGGTTTTAGAATCCTTTGTGAATAATGCTAAAAAGCATACTATACAGGAAATGGTATATATTGCAACCTGTAACAGGATGGAACTGTACTTTGTGTCAAATCAAATAGAGGAAGCAACGCAAGAGGTTATTTATCTGTTGGAACAATTTGCCGGTTTGCAACGCGAACATTTTGAACCCGTGTTATACAAAAAATACCATAAAGATGCAGTACGCCATCTTTTGTGTGTTGCGTCATCTCTTGATTCAATGGTGATTGGTGAAAACGAAATAGTTGGTCAGGTTAAGGATTGGTACCGATGGGCTACACTGCATGAAACTACCGGCACTATCTTAAATAAGCTTTTTCATCAAGCATTTAGAACTGCAAAGCGTGTACGCACTCAAACCGAGATTGCCCGCAATCCATTGTCCATTGCATTTATTGCGGTTGAACTGGCAAAGAAGATATTTGAAGACCTTTCAAAACAATCAGTCCTTTTAATTGGTGCCGGTGAGATGGCAGAACTTATCCTGAAATATTTAACTAAATTTAAGATTGGCAGGGTAACATTAGCTAACCGCTCATTACACAATGCACAGCGAATTGCCAGTGAAATTAACCAGGATGCAACAATCATTACGCTGGCAGAAATTATTGAAACAATACCAGGCGTTGATATAATAATATCCTCAACAGGCGCGCACCATTATGTGCTAACAAAAGATATGATACAGGAAGCAGTGAAAAAACGCTCAAAGCCAGTATTTTTAATTGATATTGCTGTTCCCCGTAATATTGACCCCGAAGCAGGCGATATCCATGATGTTTTTTTATACAATATTGATGATTTAAAATCAATAGCTGATGAAAATTTAAAAAGCAGGCTTAACGAAACAACGTTAGCCTATGAAATGATAGATGCCGACACTGAAGAATTTCTTCACTGGTATGAAAGCCTGCAGATAGTGCCATTAATTGCTAAAATTAAAGAATCATTTGAAACTATTCGCAATGATGAATTAAAAAAATATCGCCGCCGAAAACTCAAACATTTAAAAGATGAAGATTTTGCTATCATTGAAGAGCTAACCCAACAGATCATGACCAAAACACTCCATATACCTATTTCGTATCTCAAAGAGTTGGGCACAAACAGTAACTCAAAAGAAGCAAAGGAAAAAACTAAATTACTTCAGGAGATATTCAAGCTATGAATGGCCCTCGCCTCATCTTCTGGGAACTCACCAAACGCTGTAACTTACGCTGTGCGCACTGCAGGGCTGAAAGCTACGACAAAGAGTATAGCAATGAGCTTTCAACACAGCAAATTCATTCTATCATTGATGCTATTGCCAGTAACTATCGCCCCATCATTGTACTAACTGGCGGTGAACCACTTTACCGCAAAGACTTATTTGACATTGCCACGTATGCGCATGAAAAAGGTTTACCGATTGCACTTGCAACCAATGGCACACTCATTGATGAAACAATTGCACAGCAAATAAAGGGAAGTGGATTTCAGCGCGTAAGTATTTCCATTGACGGTCCTGATGCAAACACGCACGATTCATTCAGAGGAATTCCTGGTTCATTTGATAAAGCCTTACATGGTGCAATGCTGTTACACCAGGCTGGTGTGCCGTTTCAGTTCAACACCACAATTACAAAACGAAACGTAGAAAGCATTGAAGCCATTTTAAAACTGGCACAAGAAAATCACGCTGCTGCACTGCATGTGTTTATGCTGGTACCTGTGGGATGCGGCGTTGAGATAGCCGATACCGATATGCTATCAAAAGAACAGTATGAAGAAGTACTTCGATGGTTTTATTACAAAACAAAAGAAGCAGGCATTGAATTTAAGGCAACATGCGCACCTCACTACTATCGCATCATACGGCAGGAAGCAAAAAAGGAAGGCCGCAAATTAACCTTTGAAACTGATGGACTTGCAGCTGTGACACGCGGGTGTCTTGCTGGAAGTGGCGTGTGTTTTATTTCGCACAGGGGCGATGTACAGCCCTGTGGGTATCTACCACTGGTAGCTGGCAATGTACTTACCACACCGTTTAACCAGATATGGGAATCAGCAGAGCTCTTTGTCAACTTGCGCAATTTACAAAAACTCAAAGGCAAATGCGGCGTATGCGAATATAAAGCGTTTTGTGCTGGTTGCCGTGCACGAGCATACTATGCAACAGGTGATTACATGGATGAAGAACCTTACTGTGTATATGAACCAAAGAGGATGACCCATGCTTGATACAAAACAACTGCTGAAAACAGTTCAAATACAGGTACCATTAGTCAAAAGGCCATTTACTGCAATTGCTGATAATCTTCATTCAACTGAAGATGAAGTTATTGAAGCGCTTGCCAGTTTAAAGCAACAGGGCATACTAAGAAGTATTGCGGGAATATTCAATGCAAAGAAGCTTGGCTATCAGTCAAACCTGGTGGCTTTTGTTGTGCCGCACAACAATATTGAAATGGCAGTACGTGCCATTAACCCTTTACCCGGGGTAAGCCACAATTACCTTCGTGACGGCGATTACAATATATGGTTCACACTGGCACTGCCACAGGAAGAAAATTTTTTAGAGTATGTTGAAACGCTTGCAAAGAAAGCGGGTGCTCTGCGTTTTACAATTTTTAAAGCAACGACCATGGTCAAGCTTTCTGCCCGCTTTGACCCTGATGATGTCATTAGTGATACACAATTTACCATAAAAAATCCTGATGAAAGTATTACCATTGATAACACGGTGAAACAGGCTATCAAAGTATTGCAACAGGATCTTCCGTTAGTTGCGGAAGCATTTGGGGCGATAGTTACCGCAAAAAAAATACCCATTGGCGTCGATGAAGTATTAGCAATTGGTGAAAAGCTACTGGCTGCAGGAGTGATGCGTTCATACCGCGCAGTGGTTCGGCATCACGCTGTTGGATTTGTTGCCAACGCCATGACGGTATGGAAAGCAGATAATGATAGGCTTTCGGATTTGTTGCATGAATTTTCTAAAGAGCCTTCTATTTCGCATTTGTACGTACGTGAAGCTTTTCCCAATCCATGGGAATATCCTGTGTTTGCTATGGTGCATGCAAAAAGCCAGGAAGAATTAGATGCTATCATACAAAAGCTTCATGCAATAGCAAAGGTTGATTACAGGAGCTATCGCTCATTACAGGAATTTAAGAAAGAACGTGTAAAGTATTTTGAAAGTTGATGGTGTAAAAGGGATGGTTTGACACCATCCCATTTCAGGAATTTTAAAAGGAACGTGTGAAGTATTTTTGAAGTTCTTGGTGTGAATGGGATGGTTTAACACCATCCCATTTCAGGAATTTTAAAAGGAACGTGTGAAGTATTTTAGAAGTTCTTGGTGTGAATAAACTAACAGTGGGGCTTTCCATGAGGCGGGTACAAAGTCATTGCGAGCGTAGCGAAGCAATCTCAATGCCGCAGAAGACAAGATTGCTTCGTCACTTCGTTCCTCGCAATGACAGGAGGGCAAAAGTCATTGCAAAGAGATGTCTTTTAGGACGCCCCCATTTCAAGAATTTAGAAGGAACGTGTTACATATTTTGAAGATTAGAGGTACTTATTTGGCTAGTTTTCTTTTTCCATATTCCTTTATTTAATTTTGAACTGCAGTGTTTTAAGGAAAATGGGGAAAGGAAATGGAAACCCAATGACTATCAGTTACTCAAGGAGAATGCAACAATGATTGATATAGGAAAACTGTACTGCAGCGGTTCATCAACCGGTGATGGGTTACGCTACGGCACTGAGGCTACAGTGGATGCCCATGGCAATCTGCCCCATAAACGTGTGGAGCTTGCCAGCCAGCGCCGCCCCATCGTGGTGTGGAATGTGACACGCACCTGCAACTTAAACTGCGTTCACTGCTACACTGATTCGCACAACAAAAAATACGATGAGCTAACTACTGATCAAGGACTAAAACTCATTGATGATTTAGCCGCGTTTGGTATTCCTTCCCTGCTTTTTTCAGGTGGAGAACCCTTAATGCGTAAAGATATATTTACGCTTATTGAACGCGCATCAGGTAAAAATATCAGGCCCGTGCTTTCCACCAATGGGACATTAATTGATAGGGATAAAGCCCGTTCAATCAAAGATGCAGGCATTGTGTATGTTGGCATAAGCCTGGATGGCATGGAAGATGTAAACGACCGATTCCGCGGCATGGATGGTGCTTTTAAAAAAGCTATGAAAGGATTTGAACACTGTATTGCCGTTGGTCAGCGTGTGGGATTGCGCTTAACACTCACCCAACGTAATTTTGAGGACCTTCACCGTATCTTTGATTTTATTGAGAAAGAAGGCATAAACCGCGCTTGCTTTTACCATTTAGTGTATTCTGGACGTGGTGGTAATCTTTTTGCCGATGACCTTACATACTCACAGCAACGACAGGCTCTTGACATTATCATTGAGCGCACTGATGATTTCTTCAGACTCGGGCTTGACATCAACATCCTTACCGTAGATAATCATGTCGATGGGGTGTATTTGTACCGTAAGCTGCTACATAAAGATGAACAAAAAGCCAATCAGGTGAAAGATCTATTAACCTGGAATGGCGGTGGTGCCTATTCCACTGGTGTTGGCATTGCAAATATTGATTTTGTTGGCAATGTCCATCCTGACCAGTTTTGGCAGGATTATACCTTTGGCAATGTACTTCTGCGCAACTTTGCTGATATCTGGATGGATGAAACAGACCCGCTTATGAAAGGCTTGAAGCATAAAGCTGAGTACATAAAAGGACGCTGCAGGGTATGTCAGTATAAAGCTATGTGTAACGGTTCAATGCGCGTGCGCGCCTACCGTGTATTTGGCGACCCATGGGCTCCTGACCCTCAGTGCTACCTTTCCAACGAAGAGATTGGATTGACTGATGAAACAATTGCCCAGCTTAAATCCAAAGGAGAATATTTTGAAATGCCAGCTGAATTACAAAAGTAGGATGAAAGATGTTTTATCCAATAGTATATAAAATAAAAGGAAAACGCGTGGTGGTCATTGGCGGTGGCCAGGTTGCATTTCGTAAAGTCAAAGATCTGGTACACTGCGGTGCTAACGTTGTGGTGATAGCTCCTGAAATTCTTACTGAACTTGAAGAATATGCCTTAGCCAATTCAGCCATTACCATTGTGAAACGCCAATACCATAAAGGCGATTGCGCCGGTGCAGCACTTGTTTTTTCAGCAACAAATAATCCAGAGGTAAATCGCAAAGTGTATGATGAAGCGTCGGTTTTAAATATCCCCATAAATGCCGTGGACGATCCTGATAACCCATCGTTTTATGTGCCATCGTTTTTTACACGCGGCTCACTCATAGTCGCGGTATCCACCGGTGGTGCGTCTCCTGCAATGGCAGCAAAAATACGAAGGCTCATTGAACAAAGCATCCCACAGGATATAGAGACAACACTGGATATGCTGAATGAAGCACGCACAATACTCAAAGAAAGCTACCGTAATCTTACATCCCACCAACGAAGTGAACTATTAAAAGCGATAGTTACCGATGAAATGCTTCTTGAACAGGCTGTTAAAGCTTTTGAGAATAATACACTCCATGAGTTTTTGAAATCACTACTAAAATAAATAATGCTTGATTTTCTTTAAGAGTTTTTTCATATTCATCTGCACGGAAGGGTTTACCATAGAAATTGTGTACCGGAGGTGACGATTACCATGAATATCAAACATGAAGTAAAAGACAGAGTACTGATTATATCCCTTGAGGGAGAATTAATATCCCCACAGGCTTTAGATACAGACAAAAATATCATTTCACGTATAGAAAAAGAAAAAAAGGAGCGTGTCATCCTTGACCTTTCTAAGGTTGATTTTATTGATTCAACTGGCTTAGGCATTCTGGTTTCAATACGATTATATTGCAAGAAAAACAAGATACTGTTTGCAACCGTTGGCGTAAATGAAAAAATAAAACGTACTTTCACCGTTACCGAAATGACATCATTTTTAAATATTCACGATTCAATAGATAAACTTCTTTAATTGTAATCAGCAATAATTCATTAAAAAATTTAATAA
>JBFLZD010000093.1 GCA_040756435.1 Spirochaetota bacterium
GTACACCCCCGCCGCCTTCGGCGGCGGGGGTGTACACTATATTCATTATGAAATTTTTTAAGGAATAATTGCTGATTATAAACTATTACAATACCAATTAAACTTATAAAATTTTTTCCTTTAAATCACCCTCCACGTACATGCATTGAAGTCTTTGAAGTGCTATGCTGGTGATCCAATAGAAATAGATGCAACTGCAATCCAATAGCTTAAAGTGGCTTTACTTAATTTCTACAATGACTAAAGTAATATCATCGGTTATTTTATTTTTGCTTCCTGCCCATTGTATAATTGTATCAACAATGCTATCAATAAGTTCTCTGGTACTTTTATGATGATTTCTTTCAATACATGATATAAATCGTTCAATGCCAAATATTTCATTTCTACTATTACGGATTTCCGTAATTCCATCAGTATACAGTATTATTCTATCATTACTATGTATTGGGTAGGTGGTAATGTCATTTTTTATAGTTTTAAAAACGCCCAGTATTTTCCCAGGAATTTCAATCTCAACTACCTTATTTTTACTGCTTTTCCAGATTAAAGGGAGCGGATGTCCTGCCCGTGAAAATTTTACTACTCCTTGTGATGCATCAACATATGCATATAGTGCAGTGATGGGCTGCCCACCAGTTTTACCATATAGAATAGTATTCATATTAGTCAGAAGTGTAGCAGGATTATCTGCCTGATTCTTTTGAAGTGAAAATGCAATATTAACTGTTGATGCAATCAAAGATGCCGGAATGCCATGCCCGGTAACATCTGCAATAATTATTCCTAGCCTTTCTTCATCCAATTCATAAAAATGGTAAAAATCGCCACCTATTTCATCCATGGGAATATAACATGCTTCAACATGAATAGAATGTGTTGATGGCACTGCTTCTGGTAAAATTGTTTTTTGTATGCGCCGTGCAATTTCAAGCTCACTATTTATTGTAATTAATCTGTTTTGAATCTTTATTGATTCTTCCAGCGCAGCTAATGATTGGGTAAATACAAAAATTAACAAACCAATTTCAAACAGATAAATACTATTAATCAACTGCTGAGTATATAATACATCATTTACAAGAGTAAAAAATAATATTACCATACCGGATATATAAATAAAAGAGTTAATTGTTTCAGCTTGTGTTGCTCTTATCATTATAAATAAAAGGTATAAAGCAGTTACTATTAAACCAATCTGGATGTAAATCAATGCATATGAAGCATAAGATATGGGTACAACCAACTCAAAAATAAAAAATAAACCAAAATATATATCAATAGCCCTTAGAATTATGCTATTAACCATTTTTGGATACAGGCCATCAATAAAATGAGAAAATGAAATTATTGCAAATAATAATGTTGCGTACTCCATTCGCAAATATATGTCCCATGGCAAAGATGGGACTGTTTTAACAAAAAGCTTTTCATCAGTTAGTAATAGTCTGAAACCAATAATTGCGCAAAAAATGGCAAAATATAGATTTGGCTTGTACCCTTTGTTGACTATAAAAAGACCAATATGATATAAAAGAATAATAAAAAGGGCTGCTGTAACAAACAGTGTGATGAAAAGGTCTAATTCATACTGCTTATTGATTATATCATAATTACCATATTTTATACTTCGCAAAATTCCGCCAGTGCGTTGCTGAAAGTTAGATATATGCAGAACAACTTCAGTAACTGTAGAATTAATAACAAATTGTGTTATAACCGGCAATTGAAAAGGTATCATTGATGTCTTAGAAGTACCAACTTTGCCATTCTGACTAATGATCTTCCCATCAACCCATAAAGTATACGCCGTATGTACATAAGGCATAATTAATGTTTTAATTTGCCCTACATACTTTGGATCATGATATATATGCAGTCTATACGTAGCATAACCAAAAGCTGGAAAGGAATACCTGAAACTACCCTGTTTATTCCATGCTTTTGGAACTTCAAGATAGGTAAATGGTTGCATCTTTTTTGTAAACTGAGAAGGTTCAATAAGCTGATTCCAGTAGAATTCCCAATCCCCATCTAATGATATAACCTGGTTTGCAGATTCGTCCCAGCTACGCAGATCTAAAACACCCTCAATTACCCTGGGCCTATAAAAAGTCTTTTTTTGATTACAACTTATAAAAACTATTGTAATGCTAAAAAAAATAATAATGCCACAAATAATTTTCTTATACATTGGATATACTAACTCAAGTATTCAATTGTTATGAATCAACATTCACAAATATGTTCACATCTATTAAAAAAGTAAAGAACAATTTCAAAAATCATAAATAGACCATCTCGTTGACAATGAATAAATAGTGTTTATTAAAAAGATGTTATCTTCACAAATAGCTACTATGATTGTCTTGGATATAACAATCTTTTTTTAACCATTATAACAAATAATAGCGGTATAATTGAAAGGAAGATTCCTGATGCAAACAGATACGAATAACCAAATCTATCAGCCAAGAGCCCTGAAAACCACATTCCAGGTGATTTGCCAAGTACTTCAATAGTTGCCAGTATTGTATAATGGGTAGCCCCAATAATCTTATCAACAGTAGACATCATAAATGCAAACATTGCTGTAGTTAGCATGCCACCAAAAAAATGTTCAGCGATAGTTACCATTATAATAAGTTCAGGTGACGGCACATTCAATGTACAATACCATTCACCACATAATGGTATTAACCGTACCAGCAATGCAAACCATAATCCATTAAAAATTCCATAGTGCGATGCAAGCATACCACCAACAATTGATCCAGCAATAGAAGCTGCCATGCCATACATACCCTGCCACAAGCCTATTTGCGAAGCACTGAATCCCTGGTCAACAAGGAATGGTTTAAACATACCATCAATAAACGTTTCCCCTGTTTTATACGTTGCTATCAAAAGGAATACAATAATCATACCATGTTGCTTTACAGCTTTCTTAATATGAACAAAAATATCACGTATTGTTATGTACTTGACTTTGGTTTGTGATATGGCATTTTCTTTATAAGGGATAAGCAGTATTAAAGGAATTGCAACAATTGTGCAGATGACATAAAATATATTTTCCCAACCAAGATATGAACTCAGCCATACTAAAAAACCACCACTTATAAGCATACCAATTTTATACCCTACAACCTGAATGGCATTGCCATATCCCAAATCAGTCTCGTTCAAAATATCTATTGCCAATCCATCAACTGCAATATCCTGTATTGAAGCGCAAAAGTTCATCACCAATATCGTAGCAGCAAATAATACTGGATTTAAAGCTATGTCAATATGAGTAGCGCTATAGGCTGAAATAAACATCACTATCTGCAATGGCATAAGCCATGACTTCCTTCTTCCAAATATGGCCATCCAGAATCTATCAACAAGAGGCGCCCAGACTATTTTCAGCATCCACGGTAAAGCCAGCAGACTGCTGAATCCAATCATAGTTAGTGATACTCCAGATTGCCTGAACAGAACTGGTAAAGCGGTAACCTGAAAACCAAAAGGAATGCCCTGCGTTAAATACAAAAGGAAAAGAAGATGAAAGCCATATATGCGATAGTTACTCACAGTCATTGCCTGCAAATAGTTTAAAATTTTGAAAATGGATTTTCTTCTGCTGGTTCCACAGGATAGAATAGCGGTATGGTATGGCCATATTCAACAGTAGCACTTTTTGTGGTTTTGTTGTGATACAGAGCTATGCGATATATTCCAATAGTACAGCATACTATAGTATCATGCACGGTAAACTGGCCGTGTTTTTGTTGTAAATGCTGTTGCAATTGATCAAATTGTGCATCAGTAATAGGTATAGTAACAATAATTGTATACAGTCTTTCAAAATAATCAAAAATGAGCATCCCATGAGATTGTGAATCATCATACAGTATAATTCTAATTACACCAATTTTCATTTCTTTGAAATTATAATCGTGATGCTGCAAAATATCCTTAACTCTGTTATACGGTGACCCTAAAAATATTTGATTATATCCAATAGATTGAGCAAAAATATTTTCACAACTAAACAGTAATACAACTACCATTAATGCCACGGAACATAAATTTTTACACATTCCCATTGAACGTCCCTCCCGAATAAAGCATGCATAGCACAAACGCAAACTGTTACATTTATTACATTCCCCAGCTTTGATATCTCTTTTGAGCTATCGCACATATTTCATCTATAAACCCCTGGGGATTTATTTTAAATTTTTCCAACCGTGAACGCACCATATCCTTTATTGACTGGAAATTAAAAGGGTATGCACTCAGTGATAGCTCAATATCACGTTTTAATGTAGTGTAACTCTCAGTACCATGTTCAATCCGTTGCCCAATGATATTTGCCTGTAGTCGTCTATGTTTTTTTTCCAATTCAATGACTTCGTTTGGTTTTTCTTTTACATCAGATAACACAATAAGTGATGGTAGTATATGTTCACCGATATCGGACAGTAAAAATTTATTTATTTCTTTTGAATCATTAAATAATACCAACAATGATTCCAGGGATGAACCATACACGGTAATATGGGATGAGGGAATAATTGCATCCGAGGGATTAAATGCAATAGAGTTAATTTTGGAAAATGTGATTACGCTTGACTCACCTCTTCCAACATAAAGTACATCTTCTTCTTTCGTATTTGTTTGTGCCATATATTTTTCAATTTCAATAATTTTCCTTTCACCCGAAATGAATTGTTCAATATCACCTGCATATAGTTCAATATTTTTTTGGCCAGTAATTTTTTTATATTCTGTGGCTACCAGATGATTATTATCAAGACCAACTCTCCTGATAATTTCAATAGCCAGTTCGTAGGGAATTGCTGTTAGTATAGACGGATCATAGTGTTTCATAAAATTCATAAAATGGCAAGCACCCGGGAAAAGACGAGTTTTTGCACCTACAGTAAAGGCACACTGAGTAGGTACATCTTTTAAAAGATAATCAGGGTAGTATACTGCCAATTTTAAAAATGAAAATGGGATCTGCCCTTTGTCTGAAAGTTTACGGTTGACCTCATCAAGAAAGTTTTCAATAATTGAGCTTTCTTCATCATAGAAAATAGCATCCAGCAACTGGTTATAATCACCAATTTCAAGAAAGTCCCCCAATCCAACAAAAATCTTTTTTGGGCGATATAATAAATCTGAACAAACAGCAATAAACTCTTTACGGCTATATTCTTTAATAATTAACTGTTTATGTTTGTTGTATTGAACAACTGTATATTCCATAGAAAACTCTTTTTAATTATTCCAAATTATGACAAGATATATTACAGGATTATGCAAGTTTGGCAAGATTTTTTAATAAATTTATTATAATAATTTATATGGTATACCCAAAACTCAGCAAGATGGGTATACCATTCATCAATCATATGAGTATTATTTCAGGAAGAAATGATGCATTAATACAATCTATATCCAACCAATTTTTTCTGCCTGGTATCGTAATTCTTCTCTGAAATCAGGATGTGCAATGTTTATCAGTGCCAAAACCCTGTCATGAACACTACGCATCCTTAAATTTGCAACACCATATTCAGTAACCACATACTCAACATCATTTCGGGAAGTAGTAACAACAGTTCCCAATGGCAAATAAGGAACAATGTTGCTATGTAATTTCCCTTCCCTATCTTTATATGTGGAATTGAGAGCTATAATGCTTTTTCCTCCTTTTGACTTTTTAGCACCATGAATAAAATTTACCTGCCCGCCAGTTCCACTATACTGTTTTGTGCCAATTGATTCGGCAGCTACCTGACCGGTTAAATCTATCATGAGCGCATTATTAATGGATACTAAATTATCATTCATCGCTATTATTTCAGGCGTATTAACCCATCCAACTTCACAAAAGAGAAAGTTTTCATTGTGATCCAGATACTCATAAAACTCCCTGGTTCCAACAGCAAATGCAGCTATAACTTTTCCCGGATAAAAAGTCTTGTTTATTCCATTAATAACACCTGCTTCAACTAAACGCATAACTGATGGGGTAACAACCTCTCCATGCATACCCAGATCCCTCTTGTTGTACAACAAATTACCAATGGCATTTGCTAATCCTCCAAACCCCAACTGAATTGTTGCACCATCAGGTATTAAATCAGCAATAATCTCTGCCATCTTCTTTTCAACATCTGTTATGGGAATTTCAGGTAATTCAAACAATGGAGTATCCTGTTCAATGATATAATCCACTTCCGATACATGCACAAGGAAATCAATACTATTGAGCCATGGAGTATTGCTGTTGATTTCTGCAATAACTGTTTCTGCATTTAATATTACTTCCTTGCGAGGTAAAAAGGCTCCAAAACAGGATAAATTCATAAAACCATCTTCATTTGGCGGTGTAGCAGTAAAAGCTACCCTATTGCAACGGGCATCAAGACCAGCCTGTGGTATATCACTCAAATGCATGGGTTTGTAGTGTGCCATTTTCCATTCCATACATACACGTTCCATAGGCCCAACAAACATAGTCTCAATATGAAAGCTCTCTCTGTTTTCCGGTTTCATATAATCATACAGACCCATTGCATAACCCTGATAAATAGTCACATCCTTTACCGTACCCGCTCTTTTACCTAAAGCAGTAGCAAATGACGCAGGAATACCAGTCCCTCCACCCAAAAACACTCTATCACCCGATTTTATTATTTTTGCTGCTTCTTCAGCTGTAACTTTTTTACTATTATAATCTTCAAGCCATATTGTTAATGGATATGAAGGTTTGCGACGTAAAACGATTGATTGTAGATCAACCATAAAAAATTACCTCCTGAAAAATATAGATAGCCATAAAGATAACATTATATATTTTTTCAATAAAATTATTTTTTATAAATATTAATTATATAATATTATATTAAAATTATAATATATATAGCAAGTTTATTATATATTATACTGGCCCCGATTCTAACCGAGCACAGAATTAGCATAAATATTGGTTGAAATCGGAGGCTGGCATGTCACAAACTGTACGTATGAAAAGGATAAGTGCTAAGAAAAAGGAAGACATAGTATTACGGTTATTACAGGGTGAGGATATCAACGATATCTCACGTGAACTAAAGATACCCGTTCCAGAAATTG
>JBFLZD010000094.1 GCA_040756435.1 Spirochaetota bacterium
GCCCATAATATGATGAAAATTCCTGCATGAAAATGAGTAGTAAATGGGATTTTTTAATTTTTTTCAGTATCAAGTACTTAAAATAAAAAAAAAGGCCGTCCCATAGTTTGTTTTGAGACGGCCCCTACTTTATATTTTATTTAAATTTACACATTTAGGAATAATAGATGAAAAATAGTTGAATATTTTGGGTTTATGATGAAATAATAGTTTGTTCTTCTGAAAAATATTTAAAAAAAAAGCGTATGCTGTAACGAAGTGGGAGTAGCAGCATAAAATTAGTAATTGCATATGAAAATTGTAATAAGTTTCACTAAAACTTTATTAGTTTTATGTGCAGTTGTTTCTATTGCATTTTATCCTGCCTATGTAAGGGCTTCAGTATATGGTGATACATACTATACCTATACATGCGTAGATGGTGAGGGATATCTCCATGGGCTGGGCATCGCAGTAACTAATGATCTACCAGTTGTCTTTAATATTAGAAATGCAATGTGGTATGTATCCTCTTCTTTGAGCTATGGGCAGAAAGATGCCAACAGGCCATGGAATACCAGCAGGCTTTTACTCCCTGTAACTGCTGGGTTATATTCTGAATATACATTTTCTTCATATCCTTTTAAAGTGGATGGTGGTGCAGGGTGTGGAGCGGTATACATTCGTAAATACAAACCAAAACACTATGGCCCTTATATGGATTTTTCACAAACGGAAGTACACAATGCAATTGGGCCACGTATTGAAGCTATCATGGGAATAGGATATATAATAACCCAGAAAACATCTTTTTTTATCAAGGCAGGGTACCAGCTTTCATGGTATGATGCTCAGTATATTGAAAAGAATACCAGCGGCTATATGATTCATTGTGGATTGCAGTGGACGCTACAGGGTACCAATAAAGGGCTATTTGATGAATAGAAAGAATAAAAAAAATAGAAGTACGATACATCATTATATAATGTGTCTGGCTGTACTGCTATTAGTGGTTATAGGGTGTGATGGGATGCGTAATGAAGAGCCACTACAGATATGTTTTATTCGTAATGGTGATGTGTGGGTAGTGGATGAGGATGGGAGTAATCTAAAACAGTTGACCTTTACGGGTACCAATGAATGGCCTTCATGGTCAGCCGATGGAAAATATATAGTGTATGGAAGTGTAACAGGGGGACATAATGAGATTTTTTTAATGGAGTGGGATGGGAGCAATAACAGGCAATTAACGGTTTGTGTTCTTAGTGATGAAAATTATTATTGTCCAACATGGCTCCCGGATGGAAGTGGAATCGTATATAATAGATTCGTATCTACAAGTGCATTTTCTTACATTGGGATTATGGATACAAAAGGGGATATTAAAAATGAATACTTATTGTCAGGTGTTAATGCACGCATAAATGCTTTAACGATTTCAAATGATGGGAAAATGGTAGCATATAATTGGTCTGGTACAAATTTTATTGGGTTGTTTAATATAATGACACAAAGTAATAACAGTGCTTTAATTACTCCTACCAATTATAGTCTTACATGGTCACCCGAAGGTGATAGTTTTGCATATATACAAGGTTCATATATTTATAAATATGATATATCATCTGCTTTAAATACGTTTTCCTATTCATCAATTTACGTGGAAAATTCGTTTATGGGAATATCATGGAGACCATCAGGAGATGCTATAGTGCTTGTTTCTGATGCGCTGCCTTATATTGGAATTTGTATCTTCAATTTCAATACCAATCAATTTAAAAGCATCACTAATGATAGTACAGATAAACATCCCTGTTTTATAGGTAAACCACGGTAAAAAAATATTTCTTTGACAAACTTTCTTATAAGCATTATTATATTTAATACGATACTCGAAGTATTATTTTTGTGAATCGTATTTTTCATTTCCCAATGCTCAAAGCTTCTGGCTTTTTATATTATGGTTTAAAGTATAGGTTTATTGGGATGAACGCTGACGTCTGTGGGTATGGTAAACGCGTTACAATTAGTATCTATCCATTTTTTACAGTGCGATAAAACCAAACGGTGTTTCAGTTCAATATAACGTTGCAATCAGTTATGGGAAATTTTAAAGATAGCCATTGCAAAATGTGTATTGAAATGATCTTTTAAAATGAGTTGTACTATGGCTTAAAGTAAAATATATTTTTTAAGGAGGTTTGTCATGAAGACCAATGCGCCACGGTCCATCGTATGGTGGATTTCTGTTGTTATTGGAGTGTTAGGAATTATCGGAAGGTTTGTTGCACTGCCTGTGTTATCGGCTTATTCATGGTGGCTTGTAGCAATAGGCTTTGTTATCCTGGCACTAGCTACCGTAATCAAAGGTTTATAATTTAACAGTTACTATCGCCACAAAAAATTTTGTACTCAAGGGAATTGTATCACTGAGCACAGCATGCCTGCTGCATTGGATGCGGTGTGGGGATTGTACAGATCAAGCTTCCACACTCCATCAACTACAAAGTTATAGCGGAATGCTCCCTTTGGCAGACGCTTTTGCAGGCGCCATATCCCATTTTTGTCTTTTTGCAGCAGATCAATTTCAGGATTCCAGTTGTTGAAATCGCCAGCAAGAGCTACAATCGAAGCCTTTGGTGCATACAGCCTGAATTCCACCAGCCGTATGCTTTCATCAAGTATTTTATAGCTTACCTGTGTGCCTTCAGGGAGCTTATCCTGACGAACAATTGAAAAATATGAACCAGTGCTGTCATCGGCAATGTCTTGATTTACAGGATCATTAATCCACACATTATCAACCAGAAATTTGTACCGCACTATACGCTCATTATCATTGAAGGGAATGATGTAAAACCAGACGCCATTGTTGCTTCGCTCCATGGGCTGCTTTTTCCAGTATGAAAAATCTCCAGCAATATATACCCGATGAGCACTGCGGTTTTTGTAGGTAATCAAAGTGCCCCGTACTATTTGTGGCATCCCCGGTTTACTATGGGAGACAGTTACCGATGATGGTGGCATGGCCTTTGTAAGGGTGTACAGTGAATAATAGGGAACGCTTTTTGCCGGAGAATAATCACTATTAGAAAAATAACACAGTGAAATGATGAGCATAATCCATTGCAGCGGTTTTGGCATGTACTATAGGCTCCTGTGGCTAAATTTTACGCTTTATAATTGCATATTAATATGTCGATAGGTATAGAGAAAATATTTATATGATTTTATTTAAAATGCATATTAATATATAAAGGGAACTTCTAAAAACTAATTTTACGGATGTTCCCTTTTGGGCACTATATGTTTAGGATAAAACTGCTTTTTATTATATGAATAATTTTGGAAAAAAAGCAGTTTTTAGGGGGGCCATAATTAGCAAAATATGTTTGATTTTTTACATAGAATATGAGTACTATGTTTATGTCACATTATAAACGTTAATCACAGGTGGAAAGAACCCAATATGGCGGTAACTGAAGAGATACAAAATCTGACTCCAGAAGAGGAAGCTGAAATTACGCGGATAGTGGATTCGTTTGATGCTGAACTTGCATCCATTGCTCAAATGCGTGGAAAGGTAAGTGTGATACAGGCTGATTCTACAGCTGCTGATTTTACAATTTCACCCGGGCAACGTGAAGAGGAACAAGAAGGCTTAACTACACCTGAAGTGTATGAAGAGTCTGAAGAGATAGTAGACATAACTGACATGATAGAAGAAGTGCCTGAGGAAATGCCGCCTTCTGTTGAGGAAGAAGCTCTTCCTGAATTTGAAGAGGTAGTTTCAGAAGAAGCATTGCCACAAGAACCTGAAAAAGCTTTTGAAGAAATGTTGCCGGAAGAGTTGCCAGAGGAAATCCCCTCATTTGAAGAAACGAAACTGCCACCAAAGCCAACAAAGAAAGAAGTAAGCCCACTTGATGAACTGGAAGAGCTTACAAAATTTGAGCCTGAGACTGTTGAAGCCCATGAAATCCGTACTGATGAATTTGTAACAGAAGAACCACGTATACCTCGTGATGTCAGTTTGGATGAGGATATCCATCTTTCGGAAATTGGTACCGAAGAAGCATCCGAGATCTCTGAAATTAAACCTGAAGAACTTCCCGGAGCTGATCTTGCAACATTGGGACTTGATGAAGAAATTCCTGAACCGGCAGCATTTGAGGAGGTGTCAAAAGAGGAAGCCCCACGAGCTCGTTTTGAAACTCCTTCATTTGATGAATTAGAAAGCTTTGAAGAGCCGGTAAAAAAAGCTGAAAAAGTTGAGCGTGTCGTTGAGGAATTCAGACCTGAATTTGAAGGATTAGAAGAGGAAGAGCCGCAGCCAATCTCAATGGAAGAAAGCGTTGAAATTTCTGATGCTGAGTTGCGGCGGTTAAAAAAAGCATTACTGCTGCTTCATCCTGTTCTCCGCAGAAAAATAAAAGAGATAATTTTACGGGATGAGTTATCTCCTGAAGATACCCGAAAGCTTATTGACCTGATACTATCGGGCAAACCTGAAGAAAACATACAGCGGTTTATTGAAAAAAAACTCAATATTAAACTTACCCTTGAAGAAGAAATTCCACACCGAAGAATTATCACTGCCAGGCCTGAATATACCCGTGAAGGGATGCAGCGACAGCAGCGGTTACTGCGGCAAACAAAGATTATTGCAGCAGCGGTACTCATTGGATTTGCATTAACAGTAACTGTCTATCAATATATTTATAAGCCATTTATGGCAAAACGGCTTATCAACAAAGGTGTGGCACTGATACTTGAACCGGGTGACCCTGCAACCAAAAAAGTTAAGGATTATAAAAAGGCAGAAGAGTATTTTGAATACGTTGACCAGCACTATAAAAAAGATTATTTATATGGATATAATGCATATGCTCGTGCATACTTTAAAAAACGAGAGTTTGACTATGCATACACCAAGTTGAAGCGAGCATTTGAAATAAACAATCGTGATATTGATACACTGAATAACACGGGCTATTTCTTTGCAAAAATACCGGAAAACTACTACAATCGCATTCAAAATGATGCACTGAGGACATTTGCACCCAAAGGTACCTATGAGATGTCACAGGTTGACATGGCAATAATGATGTATAATAGAGCTTTAGCAATTGACGCAAAAAATATCACCGCAATGTTTGGTATAGGCAATGCATATCTGTATCAGGGTCAGTATGTAAAGTCACGACAGTATTTTGAAAATATTCTGAAAGTTGACCCCAATTCCTGGGTTGGCTATGCTGGCCTTCTTAATCTTTTTATTGAGCGCGATAATTTGCCAGAGGTGCTTTCCATTCATACTGACCTTAGGGCGCGTGATATTTTAACGGATATCCCTTCACCATTGCTGGCAAAATTGGCCCATTACTATTTAGGGAAAAACCGTTCGGATACGTTTAATGTGCGGGTTGATTTAGGCATACAATCACCACGCCTTAAGGATGAAGAGGATAACCTGATACCAGCATGTCGTGGTGTGCTTGATGCATTAAAGGAAAAAGACCCTGATTACCCACCGCTGTATGTTGCAAGTGCCAAACTGGCTGCAGCACAAAAAAACTTAAAGCTTGTGGAAATGCTTTTGCAAGAAGCTGAGCAAAAAGCTGAGGAAAAAGGGGAACGGTATGCGGCAGCATTGCAGCTTCTGGGTGAATACAACTACACCATCAAACAGCCGGTTGAAGCATATAAGTACCTCAATGCAGCAATAACTGCGTATCAATATCCGCCTGAGTTTACCTATGAGGATTTTTACTATGAGTCTGAGTCAATAGGTAAAGCATATGCGTACCTGGGCCATATCTTTTATTATTTCTTTGATAAGGTAAAATTCAGGTTTGGCGATGAGCTTGATGAAGCGCTTCTTGATGAGGATGCTGATAAGATGGCTAATTTAGACATTGCGCGGCAAAAGTATGAGCTTGCTTTGCAGGAAAATTTTTCATCGCCTGAGGTGCGATATAATTTGGGAAGAATATATTATGTTAACCAAAACTATCAGCAGGCACTGGAACAGTGGCTTAATCTGTATGAGGATATAGTAACTAATCCGCAGGTTATGTTTGCGATAGGCAACGCGTTCTATCACATGAATAATTTAGAGGCAAGCAAAGGGGAATACCTGAAAATGATTGCCGTCTTTGAACGCAAGGCAGAATCAATACGATTGCCACGGCCTGAACGCAAAGAACATCGTGTAATTTTCCAATCGCTTGCTTCAGCATATAATAATCTGGGAGCAGTGTACCAGATTCAGGGAAGTGAAACAAAAAGCAGCATTGCCTACTGGAAGGCAATTGATTATGCTTCACGCTTAGGTATGGAAAATGAATTTGCCCGTGTTAACTTAGCACGTGGATTTAAGCCCCGCACCACACCAATTATGCCAATCTTAGATGAAAATATCCCCTATAGTATTGATATTTTCAGGGCCGACATGAGGTAATATAAATCATATATTCCCCCCACACAATTAAAGAGTAGTGGTAGATTCAATAATAAAGTTAATCACAAAATAACAAAATGTAGCCTTATAAATAACACATCCTTTAGAGTTGTATGTAAGCAAAAAAATTAAAGGAGACGGTGTGCAGATATACTTTTAGCAACGTAAAAGTATAGTTTATCTTATGTTATTAAATTACCTTTAGCCGTGATGGCTATTGGGTGGCTAGTTTCACCAATTCTGGCGGGGGTCCCCAGTAAAATTGACAACAAGGTATCCCTTCTTCAAGATAAAATGAAAATGTGTAGCCACTAAAGCGATAGTTATCGGTATTATCTTCACTATCTAACGCAGCAAGATAATCATAAAGATAGTTCTCAATACAATAGGCTATAATCTTTGCCAATGACATCTTACATATTTTGCGCACATCCATCACAAACTCATACTCATTTTCATACAAATACAGATGAACCCGCTTCCACGTTTGGTACCGCTTTCTATACTGTAATCGTTTATAGCTTTTTACAGGGATCTTTTTATACGAAAACACATAGTTTATGAAATTTATAACAAATGTATGAAGCGATAGTTTACGGA
>JBFLZD010000095.1 GCA_040756435.1 Spirochaetota bacterium
TACTGGAGAATGATTATAAAGTATATAATTATTATACAGCTGAGGATGCTCTGAAAAGTGGTGTCATTGGGTCAGCTGATATTATAATAACGGATGTAAACCTACCAGGCATTAATGGGCTGGAATTTATTCACAAAGTGCATGAAATTGATGAGAATGTACCCATTATTGTCATCACTGCATACAATGATATTGAAGTTGCAATATCAGCATTAAAAGCAGGAGCTTTTGATTTTATTCTGAAACCATTTAAAAATGATCAAATAACGCTTGCCGTACAGAGGGCGTATGAACGCCATAAACTTATAAAAGAAAATATAAAATTAGTTGAAGAACTTAAATTAAAGAACCAGGAATTGGAGAAGCTTTATGCCCAGTTACAGGCACGTTCTATTCAGATTGAGAATGAGCTTGATATTGCCAGTAACCTGCAACAGTGCCTTTTCCCGGTTGTTTTCCCGGATATCAAAGGATTTTCTTTTTATCTAAAATTTAAGCCTGTTGAAAAAATAAGTGGTGATTTTTTTGATTTTATAATTCATGATGAAAATCATTTCTCATTTATCTTTGCTGATGTTTCTGGGCATGGGGTACCGGCTGCTCTTTACTCAGCAATCGTAAAGACTGCCATAACGACATTTGTCAATGTAACAAAGTCACCATCGGATATATTAAAAGAAATGAATCAGTTTTTAATACAGACGCAAAAAATGATGAGCTACAATTATGCAACCATATTCTTTGCACATTTTGATTTAGCAAAATCCTGTATTGAATATGTAAATGCTGGCCTGCCTTCACCCATTGTGATGCATCCGGATGGGCACATAATCAGGATGGAAACAACCGGTCCTTTCGTTGGCATATTTGATACTTCCCTGTATACAACCAAAAAAATTGAATTGCTTCCTGGTGATAAATTACTTTTCTTTTCAGATGGTGCCTTTGAGTGCCCTGACCGAGTTGATAGAATCCTGGGAGAAAAACGGTTCCAAGAGTTAATTGATGAGCATAAAGATCTGGAAATACCAGAACTAATAGAATTTTTATTTGATAAAATTCAGGATTTTTGTGGAGTTGATCGTTTTGTAGATGATGTAACCATGTTAGGGATGAAATTTAATGCGCACTGATTAATTATTGCACTTTTGCAAATAAATAATAGTACTTATATAGCATAAAGATAACACGTGTTTACTAGAACATGAAAATAAATATGTAGTAAATAAAATGGAGGATTTCATGAGAAAAGTCATGTTTATATATTTTGTGCTTATTATGACTATTTTGTTATCAGTACCTTGTGTTTATGCATTAGAGATTAGCTTTGTTGTTGGGGATGTCATTGTTGAACGTAATGGAAAAGAGGAACTTGCAGTAGTGGGAATGAAGTTATTGCAGGGGGATGTAGTTGTAACAAAAAATGCAAGTATTGCAGAATTGCTGTATGCAGATAAAAGTACTGTTCGCATTTTTGAAAATACTAAAGTCAAGGTTGCAGCAATACAGGATAATCATGAGAATGTTTCTATCATTAATGGCGTTATCAAGGCAAAGATTTCAAAATTACAGAAGGGGGAGTCTAAAAAAGTATATACGCCAACTACTGTTTGTGCAATCAGAGGAACAGAGTTCTTTGTAGCTGTTAGCGATAGTTCAAACTCACGGGTTAATATGGAAGAAGGATCTCTGGCATTGGCAAATCCGTATGGAGAAGTAAACGTACATGGCGATGAGCAGGCTACTGTTGAAGTAGCAAAAAAGCCGTTGCAGGATGATAACCCTAAAAATCCTGAGTTGTGGAAAAACACAGATGATAAAGAATTTTTCCTGGAGCCACAAAAATATGCAGAAAGCTATAATGAATATTTAGCTACGTTAGAGCAAAGAAGTTCAATGCAATCAGCTGAGATAGAAAAATTTAAACAATCATCGGTTAAGAAGGATTCTAAAAAATTAGAGAAAGATATGGATGAACTGGAAAAAAAAGTGGCTGTTATAGCGGATGATTATTTTTTAGGCGATTGTGCCAATGCGGCGGTGGATAATGTTTTGGAAATTTATAAAGAAAAGAAACAGGAAATTTTCGATAGTTTTAATAAAGTAAAAGAACAAGCAGATAGAGTTGTTCAACAACAAAAGGCTAATTATGAGGCAATAATGGCTATCAAGGAAGCTTATAGAAAAAGCTATGAAGAAATAAAAGGGAAGCATAAAGAAAGCGTTGAAAAAATTAAGGAAGAAATAAATAAAGTACAGGGCCAGTAAGTTACCGGTATGATAATAAAAAGTTTTTTGCGGACTGGACACCCTGTTCAAATCCTTCCAGAATTTTTTTGGGGTCACGGGTCAATCTGTCTACATTGAAATCATCTGGTGGATAGATAATATCTATTTTTTTATGTTTATGTTCCAGTTCATCAAGAATGGAATTATACATGAGGTACCTGTTTTCCAGTGCCTGAATAAGATAACGATATTTTGAATCCTTAAAGTAATTTTCAATAAGATATCTGATCCAGAATGATTCTTCTTTTTTTCTGTATCCTTTTTTTCTTGTTACAACAACAAGGATATCTTCTTCCTTGTAACCAAGGCTTAATGCTTTTTTATAAGGTATGGGATCAAGTAACCCTCCATCACATAATTTGCGATTGTTGTATTCTACAAATCCACGATATAATACAGGTATTGCGGCAGATGCTTTTAATGATGTTATAATATCATCTTTCATTGAATGAAGATATACTGTAGATGGAGGATTATTATCGCTATATTCAGTGGCAGTTATCAATACAGGGATAGAGTGTTTCAAGTATTGAAAATTCAATGTTTCTTTACCTTCAATGACTGTTGAAACCATCCAGTCTAAATTTAATATATGCTTTGTTGGTCGAAGTATATTTGATATTTTTATAAAACTTTCACTTAACAGGACCCCAAAAAAAGCATCACGTGCTAAATAAATTTGGTGTGCTGAGTATGCAACACCTGTTAAAGCACCAGCTGATGATCCTATGATTAAGCTAAAAGGAAAATATTCTCTGTCGGTGAATGCCTGAAGAACTCCTGTTAAAAATACTCCACGCATGCCACCACCTTCTAAGATGAGGACTTTCTTTGTAGGAAATGATTTTTTTTGACGGTGTTTTGATAAGTACCTAATAAATGCAGATACTATTAGCATAGAGGTATACTCCTGTTATAATGGGTTTTAGAATCAAATAGCATTTTAATGAACTAAGTAATAAAAAATATCGTTGTATACAAATTTGATTCTTTGATTAATTCAAAATAAAAACTATTAGCATATCTTCAAATGATTAAGGGACTGCAGCACTCATACGCAAATTATTAAAAAATACCGCATTTATAATGAATGTACTGTAACAAAAGTCAATAGGAAAATAATAGTATTGACATTGTGTTTTTTAAAATATACATTTAAACAGTATATGCTAATTTTTGCTACTTAAATAATTATTTGAGTAATAATTGTACACCTCTGATATTGGGAGGGTAGCATGGAAGCAATTATAGTACAGCATGGTGAAGCAGTAGAGGCATCGGTAAACCCTGAAAGACCATTATCAAAAAAGGGCCAGGAACAATGTATCAAATTAGCCCAATTTTTGAAAATCATTAGCTGGAAACCTGATATTATTATTCATAGTGGCATATTGAGGGCCTATGAAAGTGCGGCGATAGTAGCTGAAAAATTTCATTGTGAAGTAGCGGTCAATAAATTAATCAACCCCAAAGACAATCCTGATGCTATTATACAGTATTTATTGCTTGAAAAAAGAAATGTTATCGTGGTAACCCATAAACCATTTATTGATGTACTGATGGCACGAGTTCTTGCAACTTCTCAAACCGGGCTTATAACGATCACCAATGCGTCTCCCGTTTTTGTATCCAGTGATGGCGAAATGCTCTATTGCAAAGCGTATATTCCTGAAACAATGATAGATGCCATTATTCGTTCTTTTTCAAACCGGCAATCATAAGAATAATAATACCTATTATAGACCATACAAAGGTACGCAATCTCCGTACAATACCTATAGTAAGCCCTAAAGAAGGGTCATACCCTAATAGTGTAAGAGCTAACGAATACGATCCTTCACTGGTACCTAAATTTGCTGGCATAAAAAACATGACAGATGTTAAAAAAAGCCCAAATACATACAAAAATAGTGCATGGTAGATATTAAAGGGGATATTAAGGAAGTATACAATCAGATATATCTCCAATGTGCAGGAAATTGTCACTGCAAAATAATGAAGCAGTATAGAAATGATGAACTTATGTATATGCGATTTGCTGCTGAAAATATATTTAATTTCTTCATCCAATTCTTCAATTTTTTTCCGTCTTTCTTCTGTTATAAGCTTTTTACTAAAACGTGATGGTACTAATGAAATGATAAAATCCAGTAACCCTTCCCGTTGCTTTTGAATAATGATAGCAATCATAATCAGTGTCAGTAAAAAAAAGCTTAACGCAATAGCAGTAATATACGATGGCAATTTGAGAATGAATAAGCTCAATATAATACCTGTTAAAAACATTAATGCATTTGCCAGTGAATGCGCTGTTCTATCAAGCACTACAGAGGCTAATCCCACCTGCAGGGGGATGTGCTCTTTCATATACATTGCTTTTAATGGCTCCCCGGCAATAGAGCCAAAAGCATTGATAGAAGATGTTGAGTCGCCACCTATGCGGGCAAGTACAAGTAGTATAAACGTTTTGAAGGTAACAGGATGATTAATCAAAACCTTCCAGCCCAGGGTAAGAAAAATATGGCTGAATATAAATATGCTGACGATGATCCAGAATCCCCATCCAACAGCTATAATTTGTGATATTGTTTTTTGAAGACCAAAAGTTTTAAAAAGAAAAACAAGTATTAGTATTCCAATTAATAAAAAAATGTAACGAGCTTTTTTCATACGGTATCCAGAAAATTAAAATTGAATGGCCAGGACAGTAAAATCATCCACAAATTCTTTGTCAACATCCTGAGTAATAAGATTATCCTGGAGTCTTTGGATAAGAAAATCAGGTCCCTTTTCAATGGATTGCAGTGCAATTTCAATAAGTTTTTTTTCACCTGCATCCATGTTCCCGTTGCCTAATAGATCAAGAACTCCATCTGTAAACAGGACAACAAGGTCACCATCCTCAAAGAACAACGCTTTTTCTTCATATTTTGCATTGTTGGTAATGCCAAGGGCTACTCCTTTGGCATTCAGATGAATTGTCTCAAGTGTTTTTGAACGTATTAACAGTTGATTATTATGTCCTGCACTACCATAGGTTAAGAGTTTATTATGTGAATCAATGAGCATGTAAAATACGGTTACAAACATACCATATTCAGAATCTTCATAAATATATTTGTTGGCATGGGTAAGCAACTGGCCAGGCTGGTTGTTGATACGGGATTCTGCTCGTAATACGTTCCGTGCTGTACCCATAAATAGTGCTGCGGGGATGCCTTTGCCTGATATATCAGCAATAAGTAAACCAAATTTTTCATTATCAAACTGGAAAAGATCGTAAAAATCCCCACCAACTTCTTTTGCCGATTTATTAAATGCTGCTAAGCGGTGATTATTGATTGATTGAGGAATCTTTGGGAGTATTCTTTTCTGGATTTCTGATGCTATGTCAATTTCCTGGGCAAGTCTTCGTTGCTCTTCTGTTTGTTGTAGATATAGTGAATTCTGATAAGCTTCTACAATCTGATTGGCTATGGTGGTTGCAACTCTCAGGTCATACGCGTCAAAACTTGTTTTATCTAATTTGTCGGCTAAGTTTAAAACACCAATAACGGTATTTTTATATCGTAAGGGAATGGAGATAAATGAAGGGGTAATATATTCATGAATTTTTGCAAAAGAAGCAAGGGATGGGTCTGCTATTATATTATTAACCAGTAAAGGGTCCCCACTTGTAAAAACATGATAGGCAATAGGTGCCTGATTTTTACTCAATGGAGAATTAATAGATTCAGGAAGATTATACGATGATGCAATAGAAAATTTGTCTGTTGTGGTATTATACAACAATATGGATGCACGTTTAACACCTACTGATGAGGCAAGTGGCTGAATTATCTTTGAAAATATATTTTCAGAAGGGCCAGAATGAGCAATGGCCTGGGATATCTCATACATTATTTCCAGTTCCTTAAGCCGGGTAGTCAAATCCTGATAGAGCTGGCGGTGTGTAATTGCAATAGCTGCTGAATCAGCAATATACATCAACACTTTGAGATCATCCTGGGAAAAAGAATCCCTCCCAATTGTGTTTACTGCTTCTATAACGCCAACTAACCTATCAACAAGAACCATGGGAGCACAGATAATATTTCGGGTATAGAAATGAGCCTTGTTATCAATTTCTTTATAAAACCTATCATCATTTTGAGGGTCATTGACAATAACCGGGGTATTGGTAAGAGCAACATGACCGGCAATCCCTTTTCCCTTAGGGACTATCTCCCCCTTAATAAGAGAGTCACTTCCACCTCTGACAATATAAAAATAGAGGTCTTCCGTAACAGGATCAGTAAGAAGGATTGAACAACCTTCTGTTTGCAACATATCTTTGGTTATATCAAGAATGACCATCAACAAATCTGAAAGTTTCAGATTGGAATTGATTCTTTTGTTAATAGCGCTGAATTTTTCAATGTCATACTGTAACATGGACTTTTACCATGATCCTTAAAAAAAATCTGGTTGCCTTAAAATTCACAGGACTCAATATCCAGAATTTACATGATTGAACCAAATATAAATTAATATTTACTATTACAAAATAATTTTATAAAATGTCCAGTAATAATTCCTTAAAAAATTTCATAAAGAAAATAGTGAACATCCCCGCCGCCGAAGGCGGC
>JBFLZD010000096.1 GCA_040756435.1 Spirochaetota bacterium
AACAAACCTTATAAACTCATCATTTACTGAAACACAAAAAATACAAATTCTTGATTGTGCTTCTGAATTCATTCAATATCGTTATGCAAATAAAGAATATACGCAAAAAGAATATCAGGATTTATTTATCAATGTGTTAAAAATCCGAAGTTCATTCCCACAAACATTATCGTATACAATTCCCAAACCACCAGGGCCAGAAACCGGTCATTATTCCAGCCATGTACGTTTCCAGGGAGGAATCTTTGATGCAAAACCGTATAGTGAACTGGTTTACAGGCCATCGTATCATGACCTGTGTGATGACCCTTCCGGGTTTATTCCTGGATCCCAAATTATATTTGGTGAAACAGCAATTCGCTATGACTATGATAATCAAAAATTATTGTTGCAACGTTTAGAATTAATAAATATTGAATCACTTTCACCAATAAATCCGTTGATAAAACCATTAAGCTGGAAAGTAATTACTGGTTTTGACCGTTTACCTTTTGAAAGCAATAATCAGACACTGGTGTACCATCTTAATACTGGAAGCGGTTATACCATTGAGATTTTCAAATGGCTGCAAATATATGGCATGATTGAATTTTCAGGCTTACTCAATAATAGCTTTAATAATAACATTGAAGCTGGTCCTGGAATTTCAGCAGGGTTTGTGGTTCAACCTTTCCAACATTTTCGTATCAGAAGTTATATAGTTGATACATATTATCTTTATGGAGAAGCATATAACTTTTTAACTATGAAAGCCATTATGCAATACAATGTAAGTCAACGATATAGTATGCGATTTGAAGTAGCAAGCTGGTATAATAAACAGTGGTATAATCAGTTTTCAGGTGCATTGACTTTCTATTTCTGGTGATTAATTTTATGAACTATCGCTTCCATATAATTTTATGTATAAGTTTACTATTAGTAGGCTGCCTTGACAGTGTCATCTATCATCCTGACAAAATAACACCACCTACCAGCATATTACCCTTCCCCGCAGAAGATGTTTTTATCCGTGTCAATGAAACAGTCACTCTTCACTGCTGGTTCATTCCATCACAAACAGCTCGTTTTACTTTATGCTATTTTCATGGTAATGCAGGCCATATTTATGATAGAATTGAACTGCTGAAACTTTTACATTCCATTCCGCTTTCTATTTTTATAATAGATTATAGAGGGTATGGCAAAAGCAGCGGTGATCCCAGTGAAACCGGGCTGTATGAAGATGCAATGGCTGCATGGATGTATTTGACTGAAGTTAAAAGAATATCACCAAAAAACATTATTTTGTTTGGGCGTTCACTTGGAGGACCTATAGCTTTGTACTGTGCATCAAAAACAAACCCGGCAGGTATTATTATTGATTCAAGTTTTACCAGTATTAAATCCATGGTGCAATATCACAGCTCAGGATGCATGTCACTGTTTTTCAAAGAAAAATACCCAGCTATTGATTACATACAAAAAATAACCATACCTGTTCTGATACTTCATAGCAAGGATGATGAAACTGCACCATTTTCCATGGGACAGGAACTTTACAGACAATGCCCATCAAACAAAAAATATTTTGTTGAATTACGAGGCAGCCATAATAATAATTTTCTTGTTGATGCGCCATTATACCACAACAGCATACAAGAGTTTGTTTTATCATTAATCAGAGAGGAGTGATTGCACTATGATAAAAAGATATGTAGTTCTATGTATATGCTTTTTATTTCCACTATATTCTGTTGCACAGGATTGCGTACCCATATCTTTTAATGCATTACGAATGCTCGCAGAAAGCCGCATTGACCCATGCCCAATATGTCAGAAGAAACTTCAAAAGCAGGCATTGGGACAAATTACAAAAGATATATATCTGGATAGAAAGATAGTTTTTAATTCATCATGCAGCCTGATGAAAACTCAGCAAACAAAAGATAACGAATTAATGCTCATGACAAACTATGACTCAAAAATTATGATTAATGGAGCAGAAACTGATCTGCCATATATTATATTAAAGTTTTACACACATGAAAACCACATTGTTGGAATTGATGAGAAGGATTATACTTCAAGGGAAATTCAGAATATGTATAAAAATCTGATGTATAATAAACCTGTTGAAGCAGAAGTAACCATCATTCCTTACAAATACAGTGATTTTGCATCGGCAATGTATTTGCCAGAACGAAATGCATTAATCATTCATTGTAAAATCATCCGTTTGCAACAGATACAATAAATATTTTATTTACTCAATTGCCTCTGCCAGTAGTGAAATGGGGTGTACAACCGTGTACTTTGTATTCATCTCTATTTGCCATTTACAGGTTTCACAATCGGTCACCACAAAATCTGGGCTTGCCTCTTCAATTATTTTAAAGAGTTCACTTCCCACTGCCTGAGAAATGGCATAATATTCATTTTTAAATCCATATGTACCCGATATTCCGCAACATTCAGAATGCAGTATTTTAACGGTTAGTCCGGGTATTTTACGCAAAAGTTCAATTGTGAATGCAACATTGCCCATACGCTCTAAATGGCAGGGTGAATGGTATGCCACCGTATATTTAAGTGGTTTTAAATTGGGGATGTTGCCTTTTTCAAATTCCTCAAGAACATATTGCGTAATATATGCTATGTTGTTTGCAATAGGGGTATTATCAAGTTCAAGCAAATTGGGATATTCATGTTTCAACGCTAACGAGCAGCTTGATGAAGCTGAAACAATCCTGGCCTGTTCATGAGGCAGTGCTCTGGACAACACCCGTATATTATGCCTGCCATGCGATTGTGCCTTTTTTATATATCCATTTGCAATCAAAGGAACGCCACAGCATTTTTCTTTGGTAATGATGACACCTTTACCCAATGCATTAAGTACTTTTACTACATCTTTGCCTAACTGAGGATAATTGTAATTAACATAACACCCATGAAAGTATACTACCTTTTCAAGATATTTATTCTGATATTTTCTTGCTTCTTTAAACCATTTTCTAAATGTCATGGATGCATAGTTGGGGAATGTTCTGCCTTTAGGAATTTGGAAAACCAGGTCAAGAAAATATTTAACAATTCCTAAATGTGTAAAAAAATTGACTATAGGTGAAAATATTGTCCCAAATGTGCCCATTAAATCAGTGCGACTGAGCAAAAAATCCCGTATCCTGAATTCTTTTTTGGAATAGCGCCATTTGGCAGTTTGAATAATATCGGCAATCTTTACATCAGAGGGACAAGCTATTTCACACCGCTTACAGTTGGAACAATATTTTAATGATATATCAAGAAGCTGTGGGTTTTTTATTCTAAGCCGTTCGGTATCAGGTCCTGACTGCTTGGGACCGGGATACAGATGTGTAACTCGCGCAACCGGACAATAAATGGTACACACGGTACATTTTATGCAATGGTCAAAACTTATGTTTTCTAACTTTATCATGGTACTATCTCATAAGCTTATATAAAGATATAATCTGATTTGCAGCCTTGTATGCGGTGCTTATCGCCACACCACTTCCACAGCCTTCCCTGATTGGATTGTAATGCGCAAGTATTGCCCCGCTGCAATATACATTCTGGATAATATTGTTCTTGCTATCATACGGCCGTAAGTTTTCATCCGTTACCACACCATACTCTAAGAAGGGATGAGAATTACTGTAAAAGAATTGCGGGCTATACCATTTATTGCGTTCAGGCTCGTAATGAAGTTTCAGTTTAAATACAGGCTCATACATATTATTGAATTCACTTATCATTCCACCGCTAAAAAAACTGCCCGTTGATAGAATATAAAATTTTGCTTCCAGTGGATTTTCTGGATGATTGGCAGTATACACAGCCTGCACCACATCATTGCTACTTTCAGCACGCACTACTTTGTCACCAGCAATGTACACGCCACCCAACTGAGCAAACCGTGATTTCAGCGCATTGTCAATTCTCAATCCAAGGATTGATGGCGGAAGTGTTGGAATTTCATAAATGAGTAACCTGGTGCGGCTTTGCAATATATTGTGTATCTGATTGAAGTTATGAATCCCCATGAAAGCAGGGATAACCACAAAATCAGCACCTTCGGCAGCAAGCCGTATAGCATCAGCAATTCTGTATACATTTTCTTCATTTTCAAAAATACGGGCAATGTCAATGGATCTGTACTCATGCGGATGCCTTGTTAAATCTTGAAGCTGGGGCATATCAATACTTTTGGCAATAATTTCACAGTTTGCAAATAACGCATGCTTTGAAAGCTGTGCAGCAGCTAACTGAGGATGAAAGTCTCGGTAACCTTCAAAATTAACAATGACAATTTTTTTCATGCTTTTAAAACGGTTATACACGTCCTCATTAAACACACTTCGTTGCGAAAAGTACGTTGGCTTAAGCGTCCCCAATGCAGTAACATGGAAATGATTGAGGTTTTCATTATCAAAAAGGTATACGTTTTGCGTTTCACATTCCTGTTTAAAAAACTGCAATGCTTCAACAATTAATGCCTTGCCACATTTTGCATATGGATGCTGTGCGATAGTTCCTGTTAAAGTATCCAATGCCTCAAAAGGCTTATACACCACTTTATTATTGATATACCCCAACACATCAATAGAACCCGATGAGAAATGTAATGCACTCATCCCCGATGATATTATTGCAGTGTGCAGTCCTTCCTTAACACATCGAATACCTGCAGTTAATCCGGAAATTCCACCACCAATTATAATACAATCAAATTTCATTTTTCTTCTTCCTCAACAAGTCCAAGCCCAAATAACCCCTGATATATCCAGTAGGTAAATTCAAATTCACGTAACCCATCACCCCACAGTACAGGTTTCATGCCTTTGAAACGTTCTTCAAGGAAATCTTTTAAAAGCTTTGTTGATGTATCCGGTGTAAATTCACCAAATTCAGTGAAAAGTCCGGCAGCTCTATAGGCACACAACTCGCCCTGGCATGGCCCCATACCTATGCGGGTACGGCGGCGCAAATCTACAAGGTCTTTCACTTTAAGGTTTTTGATGGCATACTCAACTTCACCCAGTGTGACCATTTCACATTCGCAGATAAGCCCATAATTACGTTTCTGCAAACTCAATATATTATGAACACGTTCACCATGACGGTAATGCGTTGAACCAACCACCGAATTAGGAATACCAGAAAAATATTTTATCTTTTTTGTGTACCCAACCCTTTTTTCCGAACCGGGTAATGGTATTTTGTGGGTTAGACAGCGCGAAGTATTACCAAGCTTTTTTGCGACGAGATCGGTTGTCATCTCTGCCATAAGACGGTACGTCATAAGTTTGCCACCAGCTATTGTAATGAGGCCCTGCACATTATCACGTTCTTTATGGTCAATGAGCACCACACCGCGGCTTATTTCTCTGCCATCCATTTCACCAGAAACTGCAACAAGCGGTCTTACTCCACAATATGCTCTCAATACACGCGCCTTGGAAACATTGGGAATTAATTTCTCGCCATCTGCCAACAGTACTTCTATTTCATCATCATCAACAACCAGCTCATCAATTTTGTCATAGGATATTTTACGCGAAGTTGTACCAATCAATGACACCGTGTCACCGGGAACTATTATATCACCATCCGAAGGCACACGGCACCGGTTTACCACTACATTATTTATCCTGTAATCAATAATAACCATGGAACCCTTGGAAGGGAACATCTTCAGTTCAATACCAGCCGTTTGACATATATGCTGCCCCCAAACTCCCGAAGCATTAACAATAATTGGTGCATAAACTTCAAAGTATTCTTTGGCTACCTTATCATAGCACTGTACACCAGCCACCTGATTTTGTTTAAGCATGATGCGTTCTACTTCAGTATGAGTCAAAACTGTTGCTCCCCTTTCTACTGAATCCAAAATATTTGCAGAAGCAAGTCTGAAAGGGTCTATAGTTCCATCAGGCACCCATATTGCAGAAAGTATATTGGGATTCAAGTTTGGTTCTGTTGCCAGAGCTTTCTTTACACTTATTTCCTTAGCATCAATACCAGCAAATTTACATGATTCAAGCAACCTGTTATGATAGGTAGGGTCATCTTCCGGAAGGGTTACAAACAAACCGCCTGTTGGCTCAATGCAATGCCAGGCAATTTTTTTTAAAATTCGGTTTTCATTAATACACTCAGTAGCTGATTCAAGGTCTTTAACAGCATACCGTGCACCTGAATGAAGAAGGCCATGATTTCTACCTGTTGTACCTGAGGCTATATCATTTTTTTCAATTAAAACAGCCTTAATGCCGCGCAGGGTGCAATCTCGCAATACGCCACATCCTGTGGCACCACCACCAATCACTATAACTTCAGTTTCTATTGTCCTCACAGATATCCCTTTTAATAACCCTAATACTTTTTATACATAATTATACCAATTTTATGTTATTTTAAAATGAAAACATGTGGTATAAAAAAATTTTATTCATACCGTACCATTTCCCATGCATTACATCTATTTTCAGTAGATACACGTTATGTTATAGTATAGTATATAAATAGCTAACCTTCCTTAAGCTTTTGAAACAATTAATACTATTATTACTCATGATGAAAGCAAATCATAAAAATTTATGCGATAGATATGGTAAAAGGGATTATTTGATATACTGTTGTATAATCTCAGGTTTAAACATACCTATACTGGCCCCGATTCTAACCGAGCACAGAATTAGCATAAATATTGGTTGAAATCGGAGGCTGGTATGTCACAAACTGTACGTATGAAAAGGATAAGTGCTAAGAAAAAGGAAGACATAGTATTAC
>JBFLZD010000097.1 GCA_040756435.1 Spirochaetota bacterium
TAATGATTTAAGTATATACCAGTATTGCAATTAAATATACTTCATTGTTGCGTTTAAACAAGTCAAATTTGATAAGAGAATATAAAGAAGTTTAAAAAAACTATCTCAGGTTCTTTGTTGGTACTTTTTTAATATTTCAGGGTCTGGCCCCCAATAAAATTTGCAGCATTGAATTCCTTCTTCAAGGAAAACATGAAAACTATTTATCCTCCCAAAGTAATGTTATTTCTTTAAGATGTAGTACTAAATTTTTTAATTCAAAATTTCAACTTTTTTTTGAACAACTGCGGTTTTGCGATACTTTAATAAAAGAATTTATTTTAAAAATTTTTTAAAAATTTTTTTATAAATTCTATTGACAAAGTTTGACTATCTTTTTATAAGTCCATTCACACGGTAAGTAAATTCTTCCCGGTGGTTATAGAGAGGGGGAAACACCTGTTCCCATTCCGAACACAGAAGTTAAGCCCCTCATCGCCGATGATACTGCACCGGTAACGGTGTGGGAAAGTAGGTCGCTGCCGGGATTGCAATCATAAATATTATAATGAAAAAGCCACTCTGCAGTGAGTGGCTTTTTTCGTTAATACTATTTATTCATAATTTCCCGTAAAGCTTATTGTAAAACCAAAGAATGATTGCATCAGAACGGTGAAACAATGAATCCCTTACCTTTTGCAAAGGAAGTGCTTTATCTCCTATTACATCAATTGAATATAGACAGTATAGGGCAATATCTTCACCCTTATCAAGGATAAATAAAAAGAATTTAAATTTTCGTTTATCCACAACAGGCATCGAAAAATATTTAATATGGTTTACATTTTCAGTTTTTAATAGAATAAATTCAGGTATCTGGTATATGATATATTGGTAAACAACCTTCCCAAACGTTTTATCTTCCTGGAGAGTATAAAAAGAATAAACTTGCTGTAAATGTTTGATAGAAGGATCATTTAATTGTTTTAAGGAAGGATAGTGTATAATATAAGATTTTGTAAAAAGTATGCGCAATTTCTTTCTTGTTTGTGAGTAATACTTAATGCCCTGCATTGAACTGACTGAATGTAAAATATTAATTATAGACAATCTATCACTGCTGGTAATTGGGTTTTTTATATTCTGTGGTTTTTTAAATGTATGGTATGCTTCCAGTGTAATATTATTTTTAGTAATTGAAGCATTTTTAATAATAAATGCTCTTATTGCAGGGGTAGGTGCAAGGGTGAGTTCTTTTGTTGTTTTAACAAAATGTTTTTTACCATCTATTGTGTCAGGAAGAATTGAATATCCCTGTACAGTTGTTTGTGGTACTATGAGTGTTAAAATAAGAGCAAATAATTTATTTTTCATACCAATGCTTGCCGTACCTTTTAAAAATATAAAAAAATTTTATAGTATTATTTTTCCCCAAAAATTTTATTTTTTATATATAAAAATAGCAAATATTTTTCAATATGAGGAGATTATAATTTCTTAGAGATATAATGAGTTAAAACTGTTATTTATAGGCTTATTTTAACAGGTATTCTATACGTGAAACAACATACTACTTACTTTGTTATTACTTTTTTATGGTCATGGAGTTTATGGTTTATTCCTATTTTTTTAGGTTTACAAATTGACCATTTTGTAACTATGTTTTTATATATCTGTGGTGGTATAGCACCTTCTTCAACGGGAATTATTCTGGCCAGGCTCAAGGGCGATAGTTACTGGAAAAGTTTTCTCAGGCGTTCTGTTGATGTTCGTCTCATTACAAAAAAATATTTATTCTTCTTATTTATTATTATTCCAGCAACTACGTTTGCTGGATTATTGCTGTATTTAACTTTCACCGGTATCTGGCCAAAGCTATATTCATTTGAAAAATATATTGCCAATCCATTAAATATCGTGCCTTTTGCAATATACATGTTGTTTTTTGGGCCAATACCTGAGGAGTTAGGATGGCGAGGATTTGCCCTTGATCATCTGGAACAGTCATATTCCAGAATTGCTGCAAGCATGATTCTGGGGTTTTTCTGGATGATGTGGCATCTCCCATTATTTTTCATTCAAGGAACCTATCAATATAACTTGCTCAAAGCTTCACCTTTGCTCATGATAGATTTTATGATTCAATTTTATCCTTTAAGTATTATGATGGATTGGGTTTATCATAATACAAAAAGGAGTATTGCATCAGGTATTCTATTCCATTTTTGTATAAATTTTTTTGGTGAAATGATAGACATTCCCAACGAAACAAAATATTTCAGGACTATAGTACAATTAATTATTGCCTTAATGATTTTACTTACCTGGAAAAAGGAGATAAAAAAATGATAAAAGTATTTATAGTTGATGCCTTTACATCTGAAATGTTTAAAGGAAATCCTGCTGCAGTTTGTGTATTGTCTACTGGTATTCCTGATGAACTAATGCAGTCGATAGCACGTGAAATGAATTGCCCTGAAACAGCATTTGTATTGCCACAGGATAATGGTTTTTTACTCAGGTGGTTTGCCCCACTGCAAGAGGTGGATTTATGTGGACATGCCACTTTAGCTACATCACATGTATTGTATGAACAGCATATAGCTACTGCTCAGCAAGAGCTTAAGTTTTATACCAGAAGCGGGTTACTAATAGTGAAAAAAGAGGGTGATATAATAACAATGAATTTCCCTCAGGAGATAGCCACAGAGTATTCAATTCCTCAATGGGTTATTGAAGCGTTGGGTGTTAAACCTGTGTATACTGGTAAAAACAGGATGGATTACCTTATTGAAGTTAAGACTGAAGAAGAGGTTTTAGAAATCAATCCTGACTTTATAGCATTAAAAAAAATGGATAGCAGAGGTGTGATTATAACAGCAAAATCTTCCAGAATGGAATATGATTTTGTATCAAGATTTTTTGCCCCTGGTCTTGGGGTAAATGAAGATCCTGTTACTGGATCTGCACATTGTTGTTTAGGCCCCTACTGGCAACAAAAATTACAAAAGAGTACTTTTACTGCTTATCAGGCTTCAGAGCGCGGTGGTGTTTTGAAAGTTGAAGTGGGAGATGACCGAGTGTATATTGGTGGGAAAGCGGTAACAGTGTTAAGTGGCCACATTAATATTTAATGATTTTAGGCAACAACAGAGGACATTTATAAAAAAACATAGGATAAATACGTGTATCATTCCTAACCTTTATGTATACCGAAGGTGGTGTTGTATTTATGCTTGGGCTATTAATGTAGGTAATATAATCTTCAATTTTTATAGGAGTGTGGTATGCCGGCAATAATTGTAGATAAAGATAAGTGTAAAAAAGACAAATTGTGTGTTATGGAATGTCCTATGAAGATAATCTCAGTTGATGATAGTGGTATTCCTCAGACACTTAATACTGCTGAGTCTATGTGTATTGAATGTGGACATTGTGTGGCAGTTTGCCCCCATGGTGCATTGAGTCTTCCAATGTTGAAAGCCGAAGAATGCCAGGATATACATCAACAATGGAATCCGGGTGTTACTGTAATAGAAAATTATTTCAAGGGAAGGCGTTCTATACGCAGATTTAAAAAAGATATAGTTAAGAAAGATGATCTCATGAAACTCATGGAAATAGCTGCTTATGCACCAACAGGCCATAACTCACGCACTGTTGAATATATTGTATATACTCAAAAAGAAGAAATACATGTATTAATTAAACACGTGATTGATTGGATGCATACGATGATAATTAATTCCCCTGAAATAGCAAAGAGCATGCATTTTGACATGATAACAAAAGCGTGGGAAGATGGTGTAGATACCGTAACTCACAGTGCACCAGTAATAATAGTTGCACATGGAAAGAAATCCAATCCAAATACTCAAACATCATGTACTATTGCCCTTACACATTTAGAATTAATTGCCCCGGCTTTAGGGCTTGGGTGTTGTTGGGCAGGATACTTTTCATGGTGTGCAATGGTATATCATCCCTTGAAGAAAGCTTTGCAAATCCCGGATGGGAATAATGTATACGGGACAATGTTGGTGGGATATCCTTTGGTTAGGTACTATCGCATTCCATATAGAGAGGCTATCATTGAATGGCGATAAGAAATAAGAAAATGCTATTCATAAATTATTCATGTTGAAACAAAATAAAAAAGGGGCAGTCTTTTTGGACACCCCTTTTTTATTTTACTTTAATGAAATTGAATTATCGCTCGTAAGCTCCACCTTCAACTTCTTTCTTTAAACCTTTTTTCTCAACCTGATAGACGATTTCACAGTTATCATCATCGTCATAGGTTTCTTTAACGATGGTTCCACCTTTTACAAGGCCACCAAATTCTTTTGCAACTGCAACACCGGTGGATGCGTAATCAGCAGCTCCTGCAGCACCTTCCAAACGAGCGCCAACAAATTTTTCAATTATTCGCTTCTCAGCCATTATCTGAGCTGCTTCTTTGGCTGTTCCTCGTCTTTGAATTTTGTTCTTTAAACCAGGCTTTGGGGCACCAGTAGCAGTTACTCTGAAAATATCAGGTGTTACCCATCCTTCTGAAATAAATGTTTCACCTTTAACCTGGCCACCTATCTTTTGTGATCCGCATGCTGTAAAGCTAATTGCTACCACAGCAATTAATGCAACTAATAAAAGCTTTTTCATAAACAGCTCCTCCTTCTCTTTAGGGGGGTTAACCCCATATTATATTATTAATAAACTAAGTGAGTATAGGGATATACCGTATACTTAAGGCAAATAGTAATAAAAATAAAAAGAAACGTCAACATAAAAAAATAAAATTTTTTAGTACTAATTCCCTGCACTCCTCTTAGCATATTATTTAAACAATATATGATACTACAAATATTTTGTATGATAGTGCAAAAAAATTTTTATTCAACTTCCCTGTCAAGGGATGCTAACATGAAAAACATAATTGCACATATAATGATCATATTAAACATAAACCATAAAAATGAAAGCTCTTTTTCAGTAACCCAGGTATATGTCAGTGAAGACAAAGTGCCAGTTGAAAAGAAAAACAGTATGATTTCGTAATATTCAGAAAGTGCTGTGGCTACAGTATCAACCAATGAATCGGATATAGTGACTTTCATTGGTTCATACGACTTTCGTATCTGTGGCAGTATAATAAATAAAAGAACGCAGAATACGGATGACTGGAAAAACCAGTTGGTTGACAGTAACGGGATTAATATACCAAACACAAGAGATATCAGTGCATATACCGGGTATAATCTGAATTTGGATAATAGTGGTATCCAGTGATCTGGAATAAGAAAAACTACCTGTTTTAATTCCTGCTTTGTATATTCATCCTTTGCATTGAAAAGTTTATAGTATTCATACACAATAACAATGAGGATTGTATAAAAAATACATAATAACATTATAGAAAGTAACCCCATAGAGCTCCTCCAGAAATAGAATGTATTGAACATAATTCCAGATGCCAACCTCTGCTATGACAGAATTGACCAGTGTGGTCTGCCCTGTCATTAACAGCATTACCTGGAATCAATTGAAAATTTAAGATCCCGAATCAAGCCAATCATGAAATAATGCTCGTTTTAGGATATCACTATGGCCATCCTAAAATAAATTGAAAACAGGATTCAGGACTACTCACTCTATATGCTATAATGCGATTTTATGCAAGTATTTTATTCATAAAGGATACTGAAATTACAACAATGACGTTAACAGTAACTATCGCACAATATAAACTTTTCTTCCTTTTACTTTAAGTTTATCCATGCAGAAAAGCTTTACTGATTCAATCAATATGGTATGTTCTTCCTTAAGAATACGCGCTGAGAGTGTGTCTTCGGTATCATCGTCATGCACTGGCACAGCTTTTTGCATAATAATGGGCCCTGAGTCTGTGCCTTCATCAATGAAATGTGTGGTGCATCCCGAAATTTTAACACCATAGTCAAGTGCCTGCTTCTGAGCATGAGTACCGGGGAATGATGGGAGTAGCGCAGGGTGTATATTGATAATCCTGTTTTTAAACTCATTAACAAAGTATGGTGTTAAAAGACGCATATATCCCGCAGTGACCACCAGGTCAGTGTTGTATTTATGCAAAAGCTCAACCATAGCTTTTTCATGGTCCTGGCGGGTGGGGTATTCTTTGGGGTTAACAAAAAAAGCGGGTATTGAAAGTTGGCGTGCTATGTCAAGGGCTTTTACTCCTTGCTTATCTGAAATAACAATGCCCAGTGTTGCCGGAATATCACCTTTGATAATTGCATTGGCAACAGCCTGGAAATTTGATCCACGTCCTGATACTAAAAATGATACTGTTTTTTTCATGTGGCCCCTCATTATATATAATCTCATGGTAGTAAAAAACATATACAGAATATACCGCTGTTTATAGTATTATTAGATACGCATCGTTGATAATGTTGCATCGTCAATTGTATTATCTGAAACTAATGTTGTAGTATGGCACCCCTTTATAAATAATGCAACATTGTTTTCATCTGGTGTTGGTCTGCCGTATCGTGCCAGTATCTGTGCAAGAACAGGGTAGTCACT
>JBFLZD010000098.1 GCA_040756435.1 Spirochaetota bacterium
TTAATTTTTTTATCAATATTTTATATATGTTATTGGTGTATATTTAATAATAATTTAAAATTACAAAATTTACTTATTCTTATATCAAGTTATATATTTTATGGTTGGTGGGATTGGAAGTTATGTCCCGCTTCAATGAAAAGGGGAAGAAAATAGGATAAAAAATAAGCTAGTAAATTCTCCGAAAAATATACTGGAGGAACAAATGACCAAGAAGAGAAAGCGTTTTAGTCCTGAGGAAAAGTTCAATATTGTCAAGTAGATGCTAGGCAAAGCAAAGACAGTTAGTGAGATAAGTGAAGAGTATAGCATTCATCCAAATATGTATTACCGCTGGCAGAGTGAATTTTTTTAAAGCAGACTTAAATGGCTTTAAAGAAAAATCACAAGGCCCAACAAAGGCAGCTCGGAATCGTGGTGAAGTCATGAGATTGTTCAGTATCAGTTTTACGTGCATCATCACTGGCATATAGATATAGCATATGTCATAATGAGCAGAGTGCATTACTATCTGGCATTCATGCTTGACGGTTTTTCAGGTTTTTTATATACTGGGAGCTTTTGACCTATATTTCGGGATTGTCCGAACTGAAGCATTGTGACCTACTAGTCAGGCATATTATGGTGAGGGTATAAAAGTCATTGAAAAATTTGTTTATGAATATAATAACAAAAGGTATCATGCAGGTATTGATTATTTGAAACCTTTTGATGTATTTCATGGCAGAAGACCGGCTATACTTGCAAACCAAGAACAAAAATTAAAGCATCCTCGGCATGAAAGATTTACCAAGAATGCTGAATTAAATTGTATCTAAATTGGGGATTTACCCGCTTAATTTAACCGGCAAAAATTCCCATTTTATTGAAGCTAAACAGTTACAAATCTCTGTAATTTCAGCTTCAACGATTTTAAGGTATGATTCAATGCCAAAGGAAATTATCCGCTCAAGAAGTGAATGTTCAAGGTCTTGGCGCAGAGTTTTTTCATTAATTCTCGATTTTCTTACTTGCTTTTTTGTCCCTTTTTTTCAACTTTCATTTTTGGTATTTCCTTTTGTTTAAAATTATTGCTTGAGGGTGTCCCAAAATAAACAGTGGGACTCTCAATGACGCGGGTGCAAAGTCATTACGAGCGTAGTGCTTGTCCTGAGCTTGTCGAAGGGAAGCAATCTCAATGCCACAGAAGAAAAGATTGCTTAGTTACTTCATTCCTCGCAATGACAGGAGGGCAAAAGTCATTGCAAAGAGATGTCTTTTGGGACATCCCCTGGAGATGACAACCAATTTACAACATCATTTGGGACAAAATCTATCTTCCAATTATGAAAATTGCATATATACTTTATCATGACATTACTACAAACAGTGGTGTTACTAAAAAAATAAACGATCAGGTGGAGCAGTGGCATAAAAATGGCCATGAAGTACAAGTTTATGCCAATGTGCCAAGGCAAGGATCTTCTATACTTGAAGCAAGGCAATATTTAGTTGCATCACCGTGGAAAGAGAGATTATTTAAAAATTGTAAAATATTGGATGAATTAGAAAATTTCAATCCTGACATAGTGTATTATAGATATGATATTTGGTCTAAGACACTATCAAAAATATTACAGAAGTATAAGGTTGTTACCGAGTTAAACACATTAGATGTTCATGAATTCCTTTTACTTTTCAAGGCAAGAAAAACAATACGATCTTTATTGATTTATCTGGCGTATAGATTATTACGAGGCTTAATATTTAATAATGTGAAGGGTATTGTAGCGGTAACAAAAGAGATAGCAGATGATTTTTCAGTAGCAAAATATAAAAAGAAAACCACATATATTCCCAATGGTATTAACTTAAATGAATACCATACAATTAAAGATCCTGAATATTCACAGTCAAGAACCGCACTATTTTTTATGGGTACCCCCAATCAACCCTGGCATGGTGTTGATATAATTGAAAAACTTGCTATGTATTTACCACAATATGATTTTCATATAGTAGGCATATATAGGGAAAAATTGGTTCCCAATCTCTACTGGCATGGCTATTTACAAAAAGAGGATTATATAAAAATTCTTAAACAATGCCATGTTTGTGTAGGGACTCTTGCCTTATACAGAAACAACCTTACAGAGGCATGCCCAATAAAAGTGCGTGAATATTTAGCGTATGGGTATCCTACTATTATTGGATATAAGGATACATCGTTTCTTACCAGTAATCCGGATTTTCTATTTTATTTAAAACCATCGTTGGATAATATTGATGAAATGGTTAGTTTTATAGAAAAAAATAAAAAAAGAATTGTTCTTCATGATGAAATTAAAACAATTTCTACTGAATATACTGAAAAACAACGATTATTATTTTTTGAAGAGATAGTTAATAATCAATAAGACATTCATAGATGCTCTAATATATGTCTTTTGATTGTTTCTAAAATAAAAGGAATAAATGCAAATGAAAATATTTATTATGTTTCCCAAAGATTCAGAAGCATTATTTACTAAAGATAGTAGCAGAACATTTGGTGGTGCATCAGTTCAGATGTATAATATTGCAAAGGAATTAAATAAATATAAAGATATACAAACGTTTTCAATTATACCTGCTTATGATAAAATGGATTTTGATGATTATGATAAATTTAATCTGGTTAAGTTATATAATGAGAAAGATTGTGGCATAGTTAAATTTTATAAGTTTATCAAATATACTATTATTAGCAAACCTGAAGTTATAATTCAACATGGTTTAATGACTGAATCGTGTATCCTTGCATTTATTTGTTGGATTTTGAAAATAAAATTTATTTTTATGTTTGCACATGATGTTGAAGTTAAGGGTTTACGACAAGCAGACCAGTCAAGAGTACTACTATTTTTTTTACTCAGGAAGTTTGCATATACTATAATAACACAGAATAAATATCAGCAAGATACTCTTTTACATGATTATAAATGCAAAAGTATAATTATTTATAATGGTTTTGAAATAAAAAAACGAAATAAAGTACAAAACAAAAAATATATTTTATGGGTTGCCCGTTGTGATTCATGGAAACAACCTGAGGTGTTCTTACAACTGGCAAGGAATAATCCAGACCTGCAATTTTGCATGGTATGTCCCAAAAGTCAGGATGAAAGTTTGTTTAACAATATTAAGAAACAGGCTTTAATTATAAAGAATGTTACATTTATAGATTTTGTTCCATATAGTAAGATTGATGAATTATTTATACATGCTTTATTGTTTGTGAATACGTCATTATATGAAGGATTTCCGCAGACTTTTATACAGGCAACTATGAATGGAGTGCCAATAGTGACATTGTATGCAAATCCTGAGGATTTTTTAGATAAATTCCATTGTGGGTATTATTGCAATGGCGATGTAGAGTTATTAAATAAAAAAATAAGAGAATTAACCGGTGATAAAAAAAAATATAAAATATTATCTGATAATGCTTATAAATATGCTATTGAAAATCATAATATTGAGTTAAATGTTAAGAAAATTATTAGTATACTAAAATAGTCATGCCATGTATGAATAAGTACAATCCTTTAAAATTATTTTTTCATACTTATTCATTCAAAGAGTAGGAAGGTGCTAACCAAAAAAAACAAAATTTTTAAAGAAAAATCCAATTATTTGAATTCTGATTATTTGGCAATAAGTGTACTGTATAAAAACAAAATAAAACAGCTTTTAGAAAAATAAATATAAATTGTAATTTTAATAGGGATATAATAAAAGGACGTATACTTTTAATCAAACCAAAATCAATGACAACAAAATCAAAAATATTTAAAGATACAGTAATAGTAAATACAGCTTCATTTATTGAAAAAGCACTATTTTTTGTATTAAATATACTGATAGCCCGCTATCTTTCGGTTGAACATTTTGGTGAATATTCAACAGCTCTAAGCTATGCAACCTTTTTTTCCCTCATGACAGACATCGGAATAAATGTAGCTTTAATAAGGGCACTGAACCTGGAAAGAGAATACGAAAATGAACATTTTGCCAACGCCTTTTATTTAAAATTGAGTTTGTCTGTAACCATGTATATAGTTATGGCAATCTCTTTGCTGGTTACAGGGTATAACAGGGATGTTGCAAATCTAACCCTAATACTGGGACTGGTGCGCATTGGCAATGAATTTATGAAGACATACTATGCAGTTGATGAAGCAAAGCAAAAATTTGTATTTCCTTCAATTGTTAATTCACTGTATGTTGTGTTTTTTTTTCTTGGAGTAATAGCTGTTATTGTCCTTCAGGGTAATTACTATCATCTATGCTTAATTAGGCTTGTAGTAGTTTATCTTTGTATTGTGCTCCTTACAGTACATATTATTACAAAAGTACAATTCAGGTTCCAGAAATCTTTATTTATATCATTCATAAAGAGTGCTGTACCTTTTTCAATAATTGCGATACTTACTAACCTTACATTTAGAATCAATGCAATTATAATATCTTTAATGGTTGGTACAACACAGGTTGGATTTTTTAGTAACAGCATTTTATTTATAGATACACTTGCCATAATTCCTGATAATCTCAAAAAAATACTTATGCCTGCACTTTACAGTGCTTTAGAAAAAAAGGATGGATCCAAATTCCAATTTTCTTTTGATATTTTGAGCAAATATTTTGGAATTGTTTCATTTTATCTTATGCTCGTATTATTTGTATATGCTAAAACTATTATAACTACAATATTTGGGAACAAGTATTATGATTCAGCAATCCTTTTAAAGATTATTTCGTTTTCAGTTCCATTTGTATTTAATGTAGCATCAATTTTATTGGTTGGGAAGGATCGGCAGAGTGTTCTTTCCCGGATAATGCTGATATCAACAATAGTAAATATTGTGGCAAATATTGTTCTTATTAATATTTTAAACATAAAAGGTGCTGCGGCTTCAGTCAGTATTACATATGCAACAATTTTTTTCATGAGTCACTATTACTTAAGAAAGCTTGAATCTATTAAAATGGTACCAGTATTTAAAAAATATGTTATTATAGGAGCGATAGTTTTTGTTGTATGTTTTATCTATGAGTTCCTAAATTTTAAGCAGGTATCGTTCTATTCTTCATTTTTATTTATATCCATAGTGTATTGGTTTCTTATTTTTGCATTTATAATGAATAAGGATGATATTCGTATTATACAGGAGATGATGAGTGTAAAAAAATGAAGCTCGTTCTATATTAACTGTTTTATTTTTCTATTGTGTTCTGCAAGTGTCGAGGGCCATCATATTCCCCACCCCAAAAACGCTTAGACCACTATTGTGAAAATCTTAATTTTCATTTTTCCGTCAACAATATTATTCATGGAAATGCCATTCTTTTTGCAATATGTATCGCCTCTGTTAACAATGATCTTAATAGCACCAGGAACCAACCTGTCCAGTATAGCACCACCAACGACAGGGTCAGGAAAGCGGCCATACCAATCTTGAGGTGGTCTGTTTGATGTAATCACTATGAGCAACCTACCAAGACGCGAAATTGATGCATCTGTTCTATTGTAGTTCTCCTTAGTAAATAATGTATTGTATATCTCGAACCACCTAAGGTTAGAGGTAAAGTATGGCCTTTTAACAGGCAAGTTTTTTGGAAAAAATTGTTATGGCCCACAAAAGGTAAAACGAATCAAAGAAATATATAATCTTTATGATTACCAAAAAATCTATGCCTATGGCGATAGCAAAGGGGACAAGGAAATGTTGGCAATTGCTGATGAAAGAATATATCGCTGGGCAGTCATCACCGCCAAACCTGAAACAACCCCACAATGACTCCAATAATCGTAATAGTCTGGGTAATGAAAAACCCAAAAAGCCATTTTAAAATGTCTGACTTTACCTTGTGAATCTCAACCCTTACTTTTTCTATCTCAACTTGCATTTCTGCTTTCACCTGCTCAATCTCTTTGGTAAGTTTAAGCTCTACATCCTTTATTTCTCTGGTGAGCTTAAGTTCAACTTCTCTAATTTCACCCCGCACCTGCTCAATTTCTTTGGTAAGCTTAAGTTCAACTTCTCTAATTTCTTTACGAGTTTGCTCAATTTCTTTCACTAATTTTAATTCGGTCAAGGCAATATCCTGTCGCGTCGCCACCTGATTGTTGCTTATTGCCTCTTCCACTTTCTCAATAAACTCTGCCAAAACCTTTGCCTTTACCTCATCATCCTTAAATGCCTCATATACCCTTACTGCAAATCCCATTATCTCCTCCATGTACAATGATAACTCACCCTACGTATGCTATCAATATACCTACTATTTACTCTATAAGTCAATTAAAATATCACCGTTATTATACCGTAACCCCAAATAGAATAAACAATATCGTATTGTAATGTTGCATAAATCGATTTAAACGTTATAAATATAACAGTTTTTTGTTATAAATATAACAAAATGTTATATTTTATGACAACA
>JBFLZD010000099.1 GCA_040756435.1 Spirochaetota bacterium
GCAATAAAAGTTTGGGAAAAGTTGATTTTGTTACTATCAATTCAGTAGATACGTTGCTTGCAGGTAAACTATCTGAGTCAATGCCGCAAACTGATGTTTTTGAAGTGGGATATTATTTAAAACAAATGGAACAACCTGACCAAAATGGCAACTATCTTTACTATCTGATGAGAAGATGTGATATTACTTACGATGAAGACCCTCTTAATGGTGGCGATAGTTCATATATACTATCCAATGTTGTTGATTGTAAATTTGAATTTGGCATAGCTCAAAAATTCACCGATAAATGGGATTCCCGTGAATATCGTCGATTCCCAAATTCTGTGAAAACTACTTTAATAGTAAAAAATCCAAATGGCAATGATGAAAAATTTGTATTTATATCATATATTAATTTAAGCAGATAGATACGTATAATCATGTTAATACTGATAAAAAAATCTATTAAAAAATTATATAAAAATCAAACCAATCGGGGTTATGTTTTGATAATAGTATTAATTATCATAGCTGCTATCATATCGATTTCATCAGAATTTTTAATTTTGGCTCAAACAAATACCAGATACCTGCAATCATTTACTAACAGGCAAAAGGCTTATTGGATTGCACGTTCAGGGATAAATTTAGCTATAGAATTACTTGAAGCTGATAAAAAAGGTTCAATTGCAAATTTTTTAAGTGGGGACATTGAAACAGACCCTAATGTTGATTCATATAAAGATATTTGGGCTCTTCCTTTGCCTGAAATTCCACTGGAAAATGGTAATATTCAATTGCTCATTGAAGATGAAAATTCAAAAATAAATGTAAGTGTACTGGCTAATGAATTTGTTGACCAAACACCCTATTATATTATCACACAACGATTTTTTATTAATATGGGTTTGCCCATAGACCTTGCTGATTGCATTCTAGACTGGGTGGACATTGATGATGCCCGTTCACCGTATGGTGCAGAAACTTCTGATTATTATCAAAACTTAAAAAAGCCATATAAAGCCAAAAATGCTGCGTTAGATACAATTAATGAATTGTTGCTTATTAAAGGTATTTCACCTCTCATATTTTATGGATTAGGTGGCGGCAATTATGGTTTGGAAAGTAATCTTGTAGATAATAACAAAGGATTACAGAATGTGATTGAATCATTAAGCGGTGGTACCAAAATTGAGATTTCAAAAGATATGTCACTAATAAAGATTGGGAAAGAGAAAAATAGAGCATTATATAATTATTTCAGAGTAAATGGCGAGCGCAGTGACTATTTGAATGATATTAATAAAATTAATATAAATACTGCCAGTTTCAGAGTATTATCTGCATTGACAGACGCCATGACAGATGATAAAGTGACAGAAATTATAAGAAGAAGATTGCAAAAACCATTTAAAAATGTTGATGAAATCAGTGATATAATTACTGATGAAACTATACGAAAAAACCTGTTAACTGTTCGTTCATATATTTTTAAAATAAAGTCTATTGGGAAGGCAGGTTCAACTTCTTTAAGCATTGTTGCCTATTACCATAGGGAACGCAAACAAATTATAAACTGGTCAGAGGAATAAGACTGGAGGTTTACCTTGTTTGAAAATATTGCTGTTTTTGATATAGGTTCATTTTCAATAAAATGCATCAAAGCAAAAACTGGTTTTAAAAATTTCCAGGTTGAATCCCTTATTATCGAGGATCTTGATTTTTCAATTGATAATAAAATGGAAAGAATAACTAATGGAATTGATAAGATACTTTCACAAAATGATTTAACTGATTATACTGTTATTACAACATTGACTTCAAATAAATTATTTTTTTATACCTTAAATTTCCCTTTTAAAAACATTAGACAGATATCAGAAGTAATTGGATACGAAATTGCAGATTCAATCCCACTTGATATGGATTCAGTGATTTATGATTTCCAGCCAATTCAAACTGAAAATCTAGAAGGAATGGATGTAATTGCGGTTGTTGCGCAAAAAACTTTAATCCATCAAATAATAGAAATTTTCTCTAAATATAATCTGAATCCTGCATTTGTTGGAGTTGAATTTAATTCACTATTTCAATCGTATAATTATTTCAACACAGTACAAAATGAATCTATTATTCAGCTCAATATTGGATATGAAAAATCTATTATTAATTTAATTATTAACAACCATTTATGTGCAACTCGTTGTCTTTTATTTGGCGTGAAGAATATTGAAGATCATTTAAATAAGATACTATCTGAACAATATGGCTTGAACCAATTCATTTCAAATCATTCTTTTGATTTATCATCTTTTGAAAATAATATACATTATGGCTTACATAAAAAACTAAATATTACGCAGCAAAAATTTAAAACAATATTTACCAATATCCAGAATGAAATTGATATTCTAATCAACGAAGTTTTGCTATTTATCAATGCTGAAACTCAAAAATATGAAAATTTCTCATTACAAAGAATTATTATATCAGGTGGTGGTGCATTGCTTACAGGTTTTAGTACAATTCTATCTCAACAATTGCAAATACCAGTTGTAATGCAAACTTTGATGAACCAAACCAGCGATACTGAGGTCCAATCACAATTCTACATTGCTTTTGGGACTTTAATTGATTATATTAATCGCTCAAAACAAAAAACTATCAATCTTCTTAAAGATGAATTTCAGGTATCACAATTTCAACAGTCTAAAAAGAATTTTTATATTGCCCTTTTTTATGGCTCACTAAGTGTACTTTTTCTTGTCTTATTCATTATTTTATCATTGATCTACCAATTATCATCATCATCATATTATAACAGGATTCTTGAAGATAGATATAAACGGTATTTTCTTACCAATATGATTCCTGAAGACCCTATTAAAGAAGCAACAAACCGATATGCCACATTAAAACGAGAGGTGGATAGCATAGAATCTTTTCTCAAGATTGATGATAAAATGATAGAGATTCTCAATTTGTTAGTGTCTAATTTCCCATATGATGCAAATTTTGATTTAAATAATATGGTTATTAATGAAAGCATTATCAGGTTGGATGGGTCAATCAATTCAACAGCAAAAATTGATGAATTTAAAAATAGATTAGTACAGACACAAAAATTTGAATCGGTTGTTTTCAATACCAATGTTATGCAAAATAATGTAAAATTTTCAATGACAATTAAATTCAAATCAAATAAGCCTAAACGTCAAACTACTGTCAATGAGGAATAAATAATGATAAAGCTTTCTAATAGAGAAAAATTATTATTAAAAATTCTCATCGGTACATTAATACTCATAATTGGATATAATTTTATTTTTACGCCATTATTTAATTATTTTTCATCTTCTGATACAATAATTGTCAGTGATAAACAAAAAATAGAACAGCTTGATAGAATATATAGTAATTATAAAGAACTGGAAACAAAGCGAAATCAATATATGACTCTTTTGAAAAGTGATTCGGAAAACATAAGTACAATGATTGAACAATGGGCTCAAAACAGCAATGTAGCAAAAAATATTGCTTACTCACGGCGTAATCAAACAAATGTTCAGAACAAGTACATACGAATAACAACCGATATGAAATTAGATGGGGTGTCGATACAATCTTTGCTTAGATTTATTTATGAGATAGAAAGTTCTAATAAGCTGGTTAATATCAGCTATCTCAGAATTAATAAATCATATAAATCTCCCAATCTGTATGATGCAAATTTAAAAATTGAAAGCTATACTTTACAATAATCTCCTGGATGTATGATATGAATTTTAGTGATTATAAAATAATGATAAAAACATATTATGACAGGTTTTATAATGTTCTTAAAGAGATAGTTACTGTACAATATTTCTGGCGCTATTTTGTGCTTTCAATTATCATGATAATACTATTTGTTTTTTTTACTTTCCCATATGAAATTATCATTCAGAATAAAATTAAGGAAGTTGAGCAGAATATCGCTAATTATATATCCATAGGTAAATTAAAAATACATACTATTACCGACTCAATAGCCGAAGACATCACCATAGAATTAAAAAATGGAACGGAGATTACTCTCCAGAACGTTTTATTTAACTTTACCATTAATCCCATTTCAATATTTATTACTAATCATTATGATGGAGCAGTAAAGATACATAATCTGAATTTGAAAGGTGAAAAATTACAGATAAAAACAAACGCTGATATTTTCTATGATCTTAAATATAATAAACCTATTCCGTATCCAGTAGAAGGTAATATTATTTCAAGCATGAAGGATGTTTCTATCAAAGGAATTTCTATACAGGGTTTTGAAATACCAGACATAAATATTTCACAAATAAAGTCAGAACTGGTTTTTGAAAAGGGTAATATGATTAATCTTAAATATCTTTTATTCTCAGGTTCAGAGATAAGAGGCAATGCATATGGGACAATTACCCTATCCAATTACTTCCAGAACTCTTCACTTAATATAACAATTCAAATCGATTCACAATCCAGTATTCTGGAAGATTATAAAGTTTTGTTAGAATCGATGATGAAACCAGGTACAAAAAATATTACAATTAAAATAATGGGTACAATAGGTAACCCTAATATTGTTACTCAGTAGAAAATGATATATGAAAATAAAAATTGCTGAAAATACTGGCTTTTGCATGGGTGTGCGTAAAGCTGTATTGGATATTGTTGATGTAATCAATAAAAGTAGTGAACCAATCTATGTTATTGGCCCTCTTATACATAACCCGCAAACAGTGTCCATTCTTCAATCACGAGGCATTATTACAATTGATTCCATTAATGACATTCAAAATAAAATAATAGCTATCCGTACACATGGCATACCCAAGGAATCATTACGGTTATTAAAACAAAATGCTTCCAAAATCATTAATTTAACGTGCCCTCGGGTAGCACGTGTTCAGGGTATTGTCAAAAAGTATTCCAGGGAAGGTTATTTTGCCATTATCATAGGAGATAATCATCATGCAGAAGTGGAGAGTGTTAAAAGCTATGCAGATGCTGGTGTTATCGTAATATCCAGTGTTGAAGATATCAAAAAAATTCCTGATGGTTTAAAATATATAGTTGTAGCACAAACAACCTTTGATGAGTGCCTTTTTGAAGAAATCACTGACATTTTAAAAAGAAAATATAATGATATACTGATTTTTAATACAATCTGCGACTCTACTCATAAAAGGCAAAGCGATGTGATTAATGCTGTAAAAGAAGGAATTGATACATTAGTTGTTGTAGGTGGTAAAAATTCAGCTAATACCCAGAGATTGGCACAAATAGGTAAAAACAGTAATATTAAAACATTCCATATTGAATCTGAAGAAGAGCTTAATGATGAAGATTTTAAAAATTCAAACTATGTTCTTGTAACAGCAGGCGCTTCAACTCCTGGATGGATTATAAATAATGTACTGGAGAAATTATATTCCATATCAAACAAATATGAAAATCCATTGTTATATTTTATTATGCATTTTTTTGAAATTGCTATAAGATTAAATATTATTTCATCAATAGCCAGTTTTTTCATGTCCCTTTTAATAGAAAAAATATCAGGTATATGGTCATCATATAAATTACCATTTCTTTCTGCATTTTTTATATTTATAATGTATGCCGTAAATAACTACTTTTTAAAAGATACTCTTAAGATTACAAATCCATTTAAATATAAACTTCACAAAAATAATCATTTTATAATTTTAGCTTCTACTGTTGCAGTTATTTTGTTTTCAATTATAATTACATTTAACATTCAAAATTATTTATCACTTCTTGTATATTATACAATATTACTAACAGGAATGATTTATTCTTCTAATTATTTCAAATCCTTAATAAATAAATATACACCTTCCTTAATTAAAACATTATATTCAATTAAGTCAATTCCAGCTAATATTGGATGGATTATCGTTACGTTATTTATACCAGCTTGCTATGCTTTCCAGGATACCACATTGAGTGAGATACATACAGGTATTGTTTTATCATTAATAATCTTTCTATCATATTTGATAATATCTAGAAATTTATTACTGGATTTTATTGGGTTCAATGGTGATCTCATTATTGGTAACGTTACCGTGCCAATAATTTTAGGTATTAACAGGGCCAAATATTTATTCTATATATTTTCATTTATAGCAATGGCAACAGTATTATATGTATCTATATTCTACAACATAAATTTTATATTTTTTATTCTTAATATAATTATCAATCACTATCTTATTTTAAAAATTTCAAACCTCAAAT
>JBFLZD010000100.1 GCA_040756435.1 Spirochaetota bacterium
TAAACATTCCCACATATAAAAAGCTTTTTTCACGAGTGGATATAAATAAAAATAAATTATAGAAAAATAACGCCAACATAAGACCATAGTGCATCCAGATAAGAGGAAGAGTGGTATTGCGCATATGTTCAAATGACTGTGGAGACCATAATTTTAAGGGAACCACCAATGAGCCTTCTGAGCGGATGCGTAAAAAATAAGTAGTTGTGCCAGGTTTTTGCTCAATAGGGAATACAAATGATCTATAGGGGAAAGGGCGTGAGGAAAAAGGGAAATGATCTCCTGTTTGAATTTCTTTATAGTATCCACCATCAGGGATAAAAAGGGTAATATCATCAATAATGGGGTAATCATACTCTAAAAGCAATGGCACGGGCGTTTTTGATGTATGTGCAAGAGTGAAGCTTACCCATATACAATTGTGAGAATATCCAAACGATGGGCTTGCATCAGTAGATTCTTTAAATTGATTATTTTTGTATGAGGTTATGATTTCATTAATAGTAGAGTGTGGTGGCACATCGCGTAAATATTGCACATATAGGCCAAGATTGGCAACATCAAAATCATCAGTAACAAATAGTGTATCACCGGCAAAAGCAGCGGTAACTATCGCACCCAAAAAAATAATGAATGATACTAGTATTACTATGCCCTTCTTAAGCATTATTGTAAACCTTATAAACAATGATACTGGTATTTGTGATGTAATGCAAATGTTTTTTAAGATAAATGTAAAGGTATGGTGTAAAATTTTATATTGACAGTATATTTGTAAAGTATTTATTGGTATATAAGATTTGTATATTCAGCAAAAAGGTTTTGTAGTATGGCACACTATAAGCTTGATGGGGCAAAATTTGAATCGCTTGAAGAATTAAAAGAAGTCATGTGGCAGCTGTATAAAGATAAAATGTCTCGTGAAGAATTTGAAAAGTATGTTGAACAGAACGTTCAAGTTAGCGAATAATTTTTTAAAATTTTGTCTATCACCTCACTAAACCCGCCAGGTCCAGTTTTTTTTGTTTTATGTATTACAGGGCATAGCTTCTTTATGGTTTTCCATAAATTTTTTCTTCCCACAAAATAGGCTTCATCAACTACAGTAAACATATCGGTGTCATTGATGCCATCGCCTATCGCATATGAGTATATGGTTGGATACTTTTCCCGGTACATTGTCTGTATAACCTGGACTGCATTACCTTTATTCACCGTGCTATCAATAATAGTAAAAAACCTTCCACCGGTTGTTATGGCAATACCATAGTGGGCAAGTTTTTTATTAATGCTTTCAATATCTAGTGGGTCAGGTGCTATGCATAACACAGATGCCATGCGTGTCATCATATCCTTAACTTCTTGTATGGAAAGCCCGGTATATGCCGATAGTTCCTGCAATGAAAGGCTATCTGCCCACTGTACATTACCACACACCTGTTCAATCACAGGCTTATACTGTGCCAACTGGTTTGTTGATTTACCAGAGATGGTGTAAGAGCCATCAGGATGAGCAATCCCCGCACCGTTTTCAAAGATAAACGGGTATGTAAGTGAAAGCGTTTTGTTTAGCTTCAGCATTTCAGCATACGTTTTGCTTGATACCAGAACAAGAGGTATGCCCCTGCCGACAAGTTTTTGTATTGCCGGCAGGGATAGCGTATATGAATATGTGGTGTAATCAAGAATGGTCCCGTCTATATCTGAAAATACAATAGGGAACACATCCATGCTTACTTTACCTGTTCATCTTCAGGCTTTACTAATAAAAATTCAACACGGCGGTTTCGCCTCCGGTTTTCAACGCTTGTGTTGGGTAAAAATGGTGATGTTTCCCCCATGCCGCGTGAAGATAAACGTTTTTTATCAATGCCCTTTTTAATAAGGTAATCCATAACCGACTGAGCTCGCGCTTCAGAAAGCTTCAGGTTATACTGTTCTTCGCCAATGTCATCGGTGTGGCCTTCAATCAGAACATTGTATTTTTCGTATTTATTCAATATCTCAGCAACCCTGTTTAAAATAGGGAATGCTTTTCCGGTTAATTTTGCACTGTCAAATGCAAATTCAATGTTACTGATGCGAATCTTCAATCCCCGTTCTGTCACCATGACCAGTACATCAATGGGTAACTTTATACGTTTTGTCTTTGCAAAATTTCCGGTTATATCGGTGGCCGATAGTTCCATGAAGTAATCCGCAGCAGATTCAACAAGCTCGTTGTTTACCCCAATGCCATCCCACTTGAGCTCTGCAGGCACTTCAGTGCCTTTGAATGTTTTAAAAACATATCCCGCTGGTGCATAAATTATCAATTCCCAGCTTCTGACTCCAACATTATCGTTAAGCGATGGGGTAATGGTGAGAATATCATTTTCCCCATCACCATCAGGTGAGAAAAGATCAGGTTCATAGGATAGATTAACTTCAGGTGGAGTGCTATCAATGGTAAACGTTTTTACAAATGACTGTGGATTATTGCCACTTAAATATTCAGCACTGAATCTGTAGCGATAGATGCCGTCATTAAGCTTTTCGCCTTTATCTGTTTTGCAGTCCCAGGTAATTGTTTTTGGCACTGATTGCCCTTGAGCCTGATATACAGGCTTGTCCTTTTCATTGGTTACCGATAGTTGCCATTTAACCAGGTCTTTGGTGTCAGAGACAATAGGAGTAAATACCATTGTGTTGTGTAATGCATATGAAAAATATTCCAGTGATGCGCTGATATCAACAGTCTGGTACTGGCGGGTTAAACTGATTTCCCGAATTGGAGCCTGTGCTTTATTGCCTGCATTGTCGGTGCATTGAATCTGATAGATATACAGGCCCTCAGGGACATCATTACCAGCGTCATCTTTCCCATCCCATACCAGTGTTTTAGGAATTTCAGCGCCCTGCCAGCTGTATTTTTTCACTGGCTTGCCCTCTTTATCAATAAAAGAAGCCTGCCACACATCGTTACCTTGGGTCTTTATTGTTTGCACTATCTTCAATGTGTCCTTACGGCCATCGCTATTTGGTGAAAAGAATCTGTCTTCAACAGCTAATTCAACAACGGGAGGAGTATTATCAATAGTAATTACACCGGTAACCTCTGGTGATATGTTATCACGCTCGTCCCATGCCATAAATGCATACACATAGTCACCATCCGGCAACACATTTGCATTAGTATCTGTGCCATCCCAGAAAATGGTTTCAGGCACCATGGCAGATTCCTTTGGAGTCCATATCTTTTGTATAAAGCTTTTTACTGTCAGCGATTCTTCAACATCTCTATCGCTTACCCTGAATTCCTTTACTACAGTTCCTGCTTCATTTTTGATCTGTAATCGCCAGCCGCCAATCTTACTTGCATCACTCACACTCAGATTAAATAGTACAAAATCCTGAACACCATCGGTATTGGGTGAAATATATCGCTGGCTTGCTTTTACAGCAGTTTGTGGTGGTTCCTTATCTAACCTGCCATAGCGCACTTGAGTGCCAACGTAATGGACAAAATCAGTCTTTTTATAGTGTACCAGTGCATAGTTGAATTCAGCCTGATATTCCTGCCCGGTCAGCCTGTAGCCGGCGCCTGCCGTGAAGTCAGCATATTCGTACGGCCCCGGTGCCATAAAACCCAAACGCACAATATATGTATTTTTATACATACCTTCGGCACCAACCTTTACTGCTATTTCATCATATTGTACAAACGAATAGTCATTAAGCAGGCTCACCTCAATGTCATTTCTTTTATACAGTGGGAGCGTAAAGCCTAACGTTACCTGATTCAAGTCGGCAAAATCACTGTCACTTCCCATGGGTAATCCTGCATTAAGAGCAATGCCAATGATTGGGGAATACACACCAAAACCTTTACCAATATCAGCATTAATTGCAGTTTGATACAAGCTGCCAAGAGTGATACCTGTAAAATATGCACCTGAGTTTGGGCCATTTCCCAAAAGAAATGATAGCGATGCACCCATTGAAAGACGCCGTGTAAATTCTTTGGCACCACCCAGCACAAACTGATAGCCATTGAGGGTGTCAGAGCCAGAAATCATCCTGAATGCGCCACCAATAACACCATATGAGGTGGGGAATCCTGCAACCACTGATGGGTTGTAGTAATCAAAAAGAAGATTGCCATAGTTGAATGATCCAATAAAACGCTCTTCTTTTGCAATAGCTGCCGGGTTTAGTAAGAAGGTGTCAGAGCCAAGATAGGCAACACCGGTATCAGCTCTTCCAAACATGCTGGCACTGCCTCCAAGCAACATCAGCGCAGTGCCATCAGAGGCAGCAAATACCTGAGTGACAGAGCGCAGCAGTAGTATAGCAATAATAATAAAACGGATTTTCACGATTATCCTCCTGTTAAGTGTGGATTTTTTTGTATTTTTTTTACATTCATTGCACGCAAAATATTTTTTGTCAAGTGGTTATATTTTTATAGAGGGGAATTGACAAACATCTAAATAATTAGTATTTTAGAATATACTTTATAAACGCTATTTTAACCAGTGTTTAAATACATTTTAGCATGAGGACAGAATGATGAAAGAAGACATTTTATTAAACAAACCAGCACCTAAGTTCAGGCTTCCTGATAAAGATAAAAAGGTAGTAGAAAGCAATACTTTCAGAGGCAAGTGGGTGGTTATTTATTTTTATCCCAAAGACAATACTCAAGGATGCACCTTAGAAGCTATAGATTTTACCAAAAGTATAAATGAATTTAAAGATTACAATGCTATTGTTTTAGGCATTAGCCCGGATAATCCTGAAAGCCATTGCAAATTTTATGACAAGCATAACCTTAACCTGATTCTCCTATCAGATACCGATCATACCGTGGCAAAAGAATACGGAGTATGGAAAAAAAAGAGCATGTATGGCAAAAGCTTTATGGGCATAGAGCGAAGTACATTCCTGATTGATCCTGAAGGGAGGGTCAGAGCAATATGGCGAAAGGTTAAGGTACCAGGACATGTTGAAGAAGTGTTGCAAACGCTTAAATCTTTGCAATAAAGGAGGCTACCATGACATTGCAGAAAGCTATTGAGGCAAGAAGGGCATATAGATCACTTGCTCCAGTGACGATTACTGAAAATATGGTGTCAGAGCTAGCAAAAGCGGCTGCACTTGCTCCATCGTGCTATAACAATCAACCGTGGAGATTTGTATTTGTTTATGAGCCAGGGAAACTAGATGAATTAAAAAAAGCCCTGGCAAAAGGGAACGAATGGGCTCTTAAGGCTTCAATGATTATAGCGGTTTTCAGCAAGGAAAAAGATGATTGTGTATTGAAAAACCGCATATATCATCAATTTGATACGGGGATGGCTACTGCTCTCCTGTTACTCAAAGCAACTGAATTAGGTTTGGTGGCTCACCCCATAGCAGGGTATGATGAAGAAGCAGTTAAAAAAGCATGTGTCATACCTCATGAGTTTACTGTAATTACCCTCATAATCATTGGTAAAAAAGATGATGTAATCCATGATGATTTGAGCGAATGGCAAAAGGAAAGCGAAAAGAGCCGCCCACCTAGAAAGCCGCTGGAAGACTTTGCGTTTCACAATGTGTATACGTCCAAGTAAAGGGTCAGAGCAAAAGCTCACCACGGCAATAAGCACACAGGCGCTCAATACACTCTTCCAGTGTATCTCCCAACTCTAAAAAATACTGATGCAGGGTAATCTTTAAATGAGGGCGATAGTTACTGTCAAAATAAGCCCGTGACCCACCAAAGTAGCTTTCAAAAGGGCTTTTTACCTTGCCTGCACGCACCGGATTGTTGGCAAAGTACCATAGTAAGTTAAGTAAATATATTCGAGGATTGTCCGCAAACTCTACAATGCTATCTTTGAAGCGCTCATTCCATACAGGGCCCGTGCGCTGCATCATCGTATTAAATCGTTGTGCAAACCGCGACTTAATATACTGCACGATACGGGATATAGTAGCACCACCTTCCACAGTTCTTATAAGCAAATGAATATGATTATCCATAATCTGATAATTGATAAGTTCAAAAGGATATTTTGCCTGTGCCAGCATGATGCAGTATTCAAATAGTGCTTTGATAG
>JBFLZD010000101.1 GCA_040756435.1 Spirochaetota bacterium
CTTGTAGTAAATGATCCCTCGGCTTCAATGACAACACAAAGGCCATGTTCACTGTATGGTGTGTGATATTCAGCTATCTCAACAACTTTTCCGGGTACTGTTGCATGCACATTGGCACTTATAAGACCGTTTGCCTGGCCAATAAGCTGACCTTCCTCAACAAACTGTCCCACTTCAACGACAGGTGTGGCTGGTTTACCAATATGCTGCTGCAATGGTATATAACATTTCTGAGGAACCGATAGATATTTAAATGGAATACGGTTGGTAAAGTGTTTATTCTCAGGTGGATGAATTCCTCCGTGAAAGCTATGAATCATCATAGGTTATTCCCTGGTTGAATAGATTTCATCTTTAATAGGAAGATCTTTCCGTAAATTCTTAATATATGGATAAAGGTCACCGGCTTCGGTATAATACTGACAATTATCCACCGTACGGCGTGAAACTGTAAAATATTTGTATAACTTTTCTTCGCCAGAGCGCTTGGTCCATTTTTTCTTGGTACAGCGAACCCTCAAAACAAAACGTTCAGGATCGGATTCATATTGGCGAATTACAATACAGTTCATGCAGTTAGCGCAAAAACATTTTTCTTTAGGCATTGCGCTCTCCTATACTTTAATATTTAAGAAAACAATGTAAAAAAGACTATCACTGTTATGTTTATATAAAATCAATAATTTTTTTAATATGGATTTGAAAAATTTTTAAATTATCAGCAATAATTCATTAAAAAATTTCATAATGAAAAGGGGTGTCCCAAAACAATCCGTGGAGTTCTCAATGACGCGGGTGCAAAGTCATTGCGAGCGTAGCGCATATGCTGAGCTTGTCGAAGCAAAGCAATCGTAATGCCGCAGAAGACGAGATTGCCACGCGCCTGCGGTGCTCGCAACTATGGGATTGCTTCGTCACTTCGTTCCTCGCAATGACAGTATGGCAAAAGTCATTGCAAAGAGGTGTCTTTTGGGACACCCCCGGTGTACACTATTTTATATTTTATTCAAATTTTTGCATCTGGGAATAATTAATGAATTTATAGTAAATTTAATTGACATTACACTATAAATAGTATGAACATTCGTTCTATATTAAAAATGGGAGCAAAGATTTCTCGATGCGCTCAAAATGACAGTGAAAAATGCTCGAAATGACAAAAATGATACACAAAATGACAGTGATGTAAAGATTCCGGGTCAAACCCTGAATGACGTATTGCCAGTATGTCATCCTGAACCTTGTCCTGAATTTATTTCAGGATTGATTCAGGATCTATAATACTGAGGATAGAGATTACGGAATAAGCTCCTAATGATAATGCTAATATGTCATTTTGACGAATGAACCATATCCTGTCATTTCGACGAAAGAAGTGAGGAGAAATCTTAAAGTTAAAAGTAAAGATTTCTCGCTGCGCTCGAAATGACAGTGAAAAATGCTCGAAATGACAATAAAAAATGCTCAAAATGACAGTGAAAAATGCTCGAAATAACAGTGAAAAAAGCTCCTAATGATAATGCTAATATGTCATTTTGACGAATGAACCACATCCTGTCATTTCGAAGGAGCGATGCGACTGAGAAATCTTGATTAATCTTAAAAATTTGCGAAATTTACATTCTATTTACGGAGGAGGAAGTATGAAAAAAAGATTTGGCCGTGTCATTGTAATTATTATGGTATTATCCTTTATTTCACAATGTTCCATGATGGGACACTATTTTAAATCATCAGAAAAAACGTATAGTGGTACCATACGTATTGATGGATTAAAGCAACCGGTAGAGGTACGCTACGATAATTTAGGCATTCCCCATATAAAGGCACACAGTGAAGAAGATTTATTTTTAGCAACTGGGTATATTATGGCTTCCTATCGCTTATTTCAGATGGTGATGATGAAGATGGCTATTCAGGGAAGGTTATCAGAGTTTGCTGGCAAGGATGCGCTGCCTATCGACTATTTTATGCGAACACTGAATGCAAAGAAAATGGTTGCCGATGCAATGAAGTCTATTGACAACCGTGGCATCATGATATTTACACAATTTGCAAAAGGGGTCAATGCCTATATTAAGGGATGCAAAAAATTGCCACCGGAATTTATACTTGCTGGATTTACACCAGAAGAGTGGCAGCCAGAGGATGGACTGTATATTTTTGGATTCTTAAATTTAGATGTTTCATTTAATTTTATTGAAGAGTTGCAATTTTTAATGATTGCGCAAAAATTAGGTTTAAAAAAGGCGTGCCATCTTTTCCCCATCTATAAGGATACCGAACTGCCCTTTGCCGAAGCACAAAAACTAAAAAGCGTCATTGCCAACATCCCTGTAGATACCGTTGCTGTAAAAGCTGCACATATGCAAAGAATATTGGGGCTTGGAATACCTGCATCAAACAACTGGGCTCTGTCCCCAAAGAAAACAGCTGGCAAAAGCATAGTTGCTAACGATACGCATTTGATGGCGTCACTTCCTTCACCGTGGATTATTATGCACTTAGAGTGTCCCACCTATCACTGCGCTGGTGTGTGTTTACCAGGTATCCCCATTGTGGTAGCTGGCTATAACGGCCATGTTGCCTGGGGCGAGACCATGGTAATGGCCGATACGCAGGATATCTTCATTGAAAAAATAAAAGAAGAGAATGGACAGCTTTTTTATCTGTATAAGGATAAATGGTTGCCGCTTGAAAGTCGTGAGGAAGTATTTACGGTGAAAGGAAAATCCCACACGGTAAAATTTTACAGCACGGTGCATGGGCCACTACTTAATACTGCGCTTGCCACTATGCCGTTTCCACCAAAGCTTCCGGTGCAGCCATTATCAGTAGATATACCGTATGGGCTTGCGCTATCGTGGGTTATGGAAGGCGGAGAAAAGACGCTGCAGGGTTTTTATAATCTGGGAAAAGCTAAAACAGCGCATGAAGCACGGGAGGCAATTAAAGGTATTAAAACCATCTATCTTAATATAGTGTATGGCGATAGCAACTCGATTGGCTGGCAGGTGACAGGGCTTTATCCTGTGCGAAAAAAAGGCACTGGTCTTTTCCCTTCTCCAGGATGGACGGGTGAGTATGATTGGCAGGGCTATGTGCCGTTTGAGCAATTGCCTCACAAAGAAAATCCTGCTGAAGGGTTCATTGCCACTGCCAATCACCGCACTGTGGATAAAGACTATCCTGTTAATTTAACACAATCATGGTACAATGACGAGCGTGCAATGCGCATTGTACAGGTACTATCGAACAATAAGACATTTACACTTGAAGATGTCATGAAGCTACAAAATGATCAGTATTCGCTGATGGCAAAGCACGTGCAGGATATTCTTTATGGCAAAGATTATAGTGATAAAGTGATGGCCTCATTACAGGAACTATCGCCCAAACAAAAAGAAAAGGCCCTAAAAGCGTTACAGATGCTTTCCCCACAAAATTTTGATTGTGTCATGCGTGTGGATTCCGGGTTGGCGGCGCTTATGGGTGCATTGTACCATTGTTTTGTGCACAATACGTTTGCCGATGAACTGGGACCAATAGATAAGCCCGTGTGGGAAGCATTTTTGCAAGCAAGTATGACTTCGTATTCAGCGTTTGATGAGCTTTTAGCGTATAAAAATGATTCGCCTTTTTTTGACGATGTAACAACGCAAAAGGTTGAAACCAAATGGGATGTACTTGCCAAAACGTTAGCTGACGCCTATGCGTTGTGTCAGGATACAATGGGAAATAATGAAAACAATTGGCAATGGGGAAAACTACATGCGTACTGGTTTAAACATGAGATTGCAAAAGAGGTTGGGATGTTAAAAGGTTTTTTAAGTCGTGGACCATATCCAGCTGGTGGTGATGTGCATACAGTGAATGTGGCAATGTTTACCTGGGGTAAGGACTTTGATGTGTGGATGATTCCTGCCATGCGCATGATAGTTGACTTTAATAAGGATGAGCCGCTATATTTTATTACAGTGCCAGGGCAGTCGGGCAATCCGGTAAGTAAACATTATGATGATATGGTTGATCCGTATTTACATGGTACATATCAGGTTATTCCCATGCAGGGTATTACAAATCCTGCGGGAATTGAAGTGTTGGTGCCATAAAATTAATAGATTTGAATTCATAAATTTCTGTTGATATAGTAAGAATAAGTGTATGTATCAAGCATTGTGGTGGGAATTTAAGAAATGACTAGAGAATTCTTTAAGAATTTAGAAAAGCTTGCTGAAAATGCTCAGGATATTATCTACCGGTATGAGCTATTGCCCACACCCGGATTTACCTATGTGAGCCCTGCAGCCACTGTCATAACCGGATACACTCCTGAGGAGCATTATGCCAATCCAAATTTAGGTTTTGAGATAGTTCATCCAGAAGATAGACACATATTACAAGGAGTGCTTGAGAAAAAGCATTTCTTTGAACCAATTGTGTTACGATGGATAAAAAAGGATGGCACAATTATATGGGCCGAGCAACGTAATGTTCCTATATATAATGAAGATGGCCAGCTTATTGCCATTGAAGGCATTGCTCGTGATATAACACTACGCAAGCAATACGAGGAAGAAATTTTAAAGCTTAATGCTGAACTGGAGCGCAGAGTAGAGGAGCGCACTGCACAGTTACAGGAAGTAAATAAGGAACTTGAAAGCTTTGCGTATACTGTTTCCCACGATTTGAGGGCACCGCTGACTACTATTGCCGGTTTTGCTAATCTTATACAAGCAGAACTTGCTGGCAAGGCTGATAAAACTATAGAAACTTACTTAACAGCAATTATTGATTCGGTTAAACGGATGGAAAAGCTTATAGAAGATTTGCTTTCGTTTTCACGTATGGCGCGGACAGATCTTCACCACTCACAGGTTGATTTTAAGCAAATGGTGCAGGCAATCATTCATGAGGTTGCCCTAACACAAAAATCAAAAGCTGATTTTAAAATTGGTACGTTACCTGTCATTGAAGGTGATGAGGCTATGCTACGTATTGCTTTTACCAATCTTATAGCAAATGCAGTTAAATTTTCTTCAAAATCTTCTCAGCCAGTTGTAGAAATAGATAGCTACATAGACAATGGTAAAACAATAATTTTTGTAAAGGATAATGGTGTAGGATTTGACCCTGCTCTGTCAGACAAGCTTTTCAATGTATTTCAGCGCCTGCACTCAGAAAAGGATTTTCCTGGCACGGGTATTGGCCTTGCGCTGGTGCGAAGGATAATATCACGGCATGGGGGCAAGGTGTGGGCACAATCAGAGCCCGGTAAGGGGGCAACGTTTTTTGTGGAATTTGGTTAGGATTTGCACATTTTTTTACTTGAAATATAAAAATTAATTCTTACATTAATTTTATAACAGGGATGTGTACCATTATTAATGGGTGTTATTTTTATTATTCACTAATTATTCCTAAATGGGGAAATTTGAATAAAATATAAGATAGTGTACACCCCCGCCGCCTTCGGCGGCGGGGGTG
>JBFLZD010000102.1 GCA_040756435.1 Spirochaetota bacterium
AAATTTGGCTTACAGTTACATCAGGAATCAGTAGATGCCATGCGCAAAACTTCGCTATTACTGAGCAGAACACAATTACAAAACTTTTGTACTGCTATCTGTCCCAGGACAGTTGCTAAAAAAATAAACACTGCACCAATCCCCATCCATTAAAAATACAAATTTACAATAATTTTAATTTTATTCTTGAACAAAAGAATATGCGTACTACATTTATATCACAGGCGAAAAAGCTCTGACACACACCCATATAGGTATTGGAGGAACGTAATGAAACCGGTTGCATTAAATGACTTCATATATTGGGTTGGCGGTATTGATTGGGATTTGCGCAATTTCCATGGCTACATGACACAACGCGGATCCACATATAACGCATATCTTATCATGGACCAAAAGATTACCCTTATTGATACTGTTAAATACTATCTTTATGATGAAATGATTGAACGCATTTCCAAAGTGGTTGATCCATCAAAGATTGATATTATCATTTCAAATCATGTTGAAATGGACCATTCGGGTGGGCTGCCTAAACTTATGGAACTGTACCCCAACGCAACGCTTATTACATCACCCAATGGCGCAAAGGGGCTTGAGGCTCATTACAAAAATAATTGGAATTACAAAGTCATGAAAACGGGCGATAGTATCTCGTTAGGGAAAACCACACTACAATTTATTTTAGAGCAGATGGTACACTGGCCCGACAACATGGCCTGCTACATGCCTGAGACTAAAATTTTATTTTCCAACGACGCTTTTGGGCAACATATAGCAACATCCGAACGCTTTGATACAGAATATCCGCTGGACATCATTATGTATGAGGCAAAAAAATACTACGCCAATATTGTATTGCCGTATGATAAACAAACTCAGAAAGTGCTTGATGCGGTAAGCACACTGGATATTGCCATGATTGCACCAAGCCATGGTATAATTTGGAAAGACCATGTAAGGGCGATAGTTACTGAGTATAAAAACTGGGCTGCCAATAAAACAAAAGAAAAAGCTTTAATCATTTATGACACTATGTGGAATTCAACAAAGATGATAGCACATGCTATCAAAAATGCCTTTGAGGAAAAAAATATTCCGGTACAGCTATATGACCTGAAAACCATTCATATTTCCGACATCATGACCGAAGTGCTTGATGCAAAGTACATCTGTGTGGGATCACCTACGCTTAATAACAATATGCTGCCAACGGTTGCCGCATTTTTAACCTACTGCAAGGGCCTTGCACCAAAGAATCGTGTTGGGCTTGCATTTGGATCATACGGATGGGGCGGACAAAGCGTTGCACAGGTAGAAGCGGTGTTACAAGAAATGGGATGGCAATTGCTTCCTTCCATCAAGGTTAATTATGTACCGGATGATCAATTGCTGGGAACTATCGCCAAGCAGGTGTTTGAAAAATTATAAATTTAAGATGACTTTTGTTATATACTTGTGTATTTTATAGTTGAACAATGAGTCCAATTTATTATTACAATGAGGACCACAATGGAACAATATAAACAATATTTAGAAGCTAAGGGGATTTCGCCATCATATCAGCGACTGAAGATTTTAGAGTATCTTGACCAGAACAGAACGCACCCAACTGTTGATGAGATTTACACTGCGCTCTTGCCACATATACCAACGCTTTCTAAAACTACCGTATATAATACCTTGAGCCTTTTTGTGCAGGAAGGCCTTGCAAGCATGCTGGTTCTTGACAACGTTGAGGCGCGGTTTGATATTACGGTTCAGCCACACGGCCATTTTACCTGCACACAGTGCGGCAGGGTATATGACCTGGATATTACCCGTTATGTCAACATGCCTGCATCAATAGATGGCCATACCATTGAACAGTATCAGATCACACTAAAAGGTATCTGTAAAGATTGCTCATCGCATTAAATAATAATTTATTCCTGATTATACTGGAAATTTTTAAAAATCTTTTTTAATAAAACGCTTGACAATTAATTGTAATTATTATAATTTTGTGATAATTACATAATACGTGGTACAATTATTTAACCAGGAAATGGATTGTAGACAATAGTCTATCAATTTCGCCGTATGTGATAGTCATGATGATACATTATATTTTAAATTTTACTTGTAATTTATTTTTTGCAGTATACCATACTACCATATTTTATATCAGGAGTAACTATGCAATTCCGTGTTAATGATATGATGTGCAATCACTGTGTAATGCATATTACAAAATCAATAAACGCAAAAGACCCTGCTGCAAAAGTGCAATGTAATGTAACCACCAAAATGGTTGTGGTCGATAGTTCTCTGGATGAATCAACTGTTATGCAGGCAATCAAAGACGCTGGTTATACACCACAGCCTGTGAAATAGACGTATGTGAATGAATGTCATCCCGGGACGAGCATAAGAGTCATCCTGGACTTTGATCCAGGATCTGTTGTGAAAGATTAGTTTCTGAATCAAGTTCAGAATGACACTGCGGGTTCTGAATCACGTTCAGAATGACGGCATTCAAAAATGTCATCCTGGAATTTGATCCAGGATCTATGGTGAAAGATTAGATTCTGAACCAAGTTCAGAATGACACGGTGGATTCTGAAACAAGTTCAGAATGACACTGCGGGTTCTGAATCACGTTCAGAATGACGGAGTAAAAAATAACGTGAATCGCAGTAATAAAATTATATCTTAAATGGAGGTCTTATTTATGGATAAAAAATACGAATGTACAGTGTGCGGATATATTTATGATCCCAAAGAAGGCGATCCCGATAACGGGATAAAACCTGGAACAGCTTTTAAAGACATTCCCGATGACTGGGTATGTCCGGTATGCGGTGCTGGCAAGGATCAGTTTGAACCAGTAGACTAAATGGTAACAATGGAAGACGGGATTTGCTTCGTTACGTTGTTTTTGGCAATGAGATGAAGGCAAAAGCCATTGGAAGGTGGTGATTTTTAAGACACCCTTTTATGTAATAATTTTATTTATAAAAATAATTTGGAGGTTTACAAATGGATGTTGTAATGCTATCACGAATTCAATTTGGATTGGCTGCCGGTGTTCATTTCATTTTCCCTTCACTTACCTTAGGGCTTACCTTACTGGTATTTCTGTTTGAATATAAATTTTACAAAACCAACGATGAGCTCTTTAAAACGATATCTTCGTTTTTTATTAAAATCTTAGGGCTTGTATTTGCATTAGGCGTTGCAACCGGCATTGTACTGGAATTTTCATTTGGCACCAATTGGGCCGAATACTCACGAATGGTTGGTGACATCTTTGGTGCACCGCTTGCCGCTGAAGGAATCTTTGCGTTCTTTCTTGAATCTGTATTTTTAGGCGTTTTGCTTTTTGCTCGCAATAAGGTTTCCAAAAAAGTTTATCTTCTTTCAGCATTTTTAGTATTCTTTGGCTCACATCTTTCTGGTTTGTGGATTATCATTGCAAATTCATGGATGCAAACACCTGCTGGTTTTGCCATTGAAGGTGGCAGGGCTGTTTTAACCAATTTCTGGGCTGCCGCACTCAATCCTTCAACGCTTGTGCGGTTTATTCATGTGATTATTGCGGGATGGATTTCGGGAAGTCTTTTTGCTGCAGGAGTTGCTGCATGGTACCTTGTTAAACAGCAACATACACAAATGGCTCAAAAAATACTTAAAACTGCCATTATTGTCTTTTGTATCATGTCACTGGTACAGTTTGCTTCAGGGCATTTACATGCAGTACAGGTAACGAATCTGCAACCTGAAAAAATGGCAACCTTTGAAGCATTATGGCAAACTCAAACAGGTGCACCCATGTCCATCATTGGCATTCCTATTGAAAGTGAAAAGAAGACTTACTTTGAAATAAAAATTCCTAAACTCTTAAGCCTGCTTGCTTACTTTGATCCCAATGCCCAGGTAAAAGGTCGTGATGCGTTCCCTGAGGATGAACTACCACCGGTTCTACTTCCCTACTTTTCATATCACGTCATGATTGGTCTTGGCTCTTTGTTTGCTTTGTTAAGCATCATTGCATTGCTTCTTTTACTGCGGAAAAAGCTCTTTGAAGCAAAATGGTTTTTATATGTGCTGATGTTTGCCATACCGCTGCCAATATTGGCCAACGAATTTGGATGGATTGCTGCTGAGGTTGGCCGCCAGCCATGGGCTGTGTATAAGGTACTGAAAACGGTTGATGCAGTATCAACGGTTGTCCCGGCAACACACGTATTGCTATCGCTTATCATATTTTCACTCATTTATCTTTTACTGGTGGTTCTTTTTATCACCATTCTTATCAAGATAATAAAGAATGGCCCACAGGCACAAACATACTAATGCAATTGGAGGTTTCACTATGGATATAAATATTTTTCAGAATATATGGTTTTTGATCATTGGATTTTTATTAACCGTTTACTCAATTTTAGATGGCTTTGATTTAGGCATAGCAAGCCTCATGCCAGTACTTACAAAAAATGAAAAAGAACAAAAGCAGGTAATGGATTCAATATGGCCTGTGTGGGATGGCAATGAAGTGTGGCTTATTACCGGCGGCGCCGCACTTTTTGCAGCATTCCCCTTTGCGTATGCTACTGTTTTTAGCGGATTTTACCTGGCATTGATGCTGGTGCTTTTTGCACTCATTTTCAGAGCAGTATCAATGGAATTCTGGTATTACGATGAAAAACGAAAGAAACTATGGGCATGGGCTTTTACTATTGGTAGCCTTTTGCCATCATTACTTTTTGGAGTTGCGCTTGGGAACATTATCTATGGAATCCCAATTGATTTAAACATGAATTTTACTGGCAGCTTTTTCACTCTGCTTAGGCCATTTCCACTTTTTATTGGTCTGTTGGGTTTATCAGCAATACTGTTACAGGGATGTACCTGGGCTGCGTATAAAATTGAAGGCGACGTTGCAAAGCGTGCAAAGGCCATGATTAATAAAATAATCCTTGCCAGTGTTTTCTTTTTCATTTTAGCGATAGTTCTTACCATTGGGCTATTGCCTTCAATTGTATCAAATCTATTTGGTTGGATTGGAGCACTTTTTTACGCAATTGCTCTGAGTTATGTATATGTATGTAACAGAGACAACAAACCATTCAATGCATTCATTGGCTCATCGGTTTCATTTGTATCACTGTGGATAATGGCAGGTGCTGCCCTTTATCCAAATTTAGTGCGAGCAACAATTGAAGCATATAACCTTACCATATTCAATGCATCATCTACAGCACTTACTTTAAAAATCATGTTCATCATTGCTCTTATTGGTATGCCTATTGTTATTGCGTATACAGTATATGTGTATAGAGTTTTTAAAGGGAAGGTTTCCTGACGCTTTTTTTGAATGTTTTTCTATTTTAGAAATTACTTATAATTTTTTCACGCAGAGGTCGCAGAGAATAAGGAGAATGATTA
>JBFLZD010000103.1 GCA_040756435.1 Spirochaetota bacterium
AAAGTGCAAGGGTACGGTGTTTTTTTAACCATTGATTGGTTTTCTTTTTCATTGAAATGCTGGCAGCATAGAGCAGCACAACAAGTCCAATAAACATAAATAATGCATGAAATACAATTGGTAATGGTATACTCATGGTTAACCTCCATTTATAAAAAATTTTTTATAATATATAATACGTTGTAGTAGTGCAAAATATAATGGAATTATATACTCACCTCTTTACAGGGCATTTATCAAATATTTTTTACCTGAAAAAAAGTAATAAGTAAAACCTGGCATAATAGTATAGTGTGGCTTTTTGAAAGGTCAATAAAATAAAATTGGAGTAGTTACTTTCATACAATAAAAAATTTGTGAAGAGCAAATTATATACTATATTTATATATATAAATTTTAATAAATATTATTATGAGGTTGTTTATGGGTTTGATAGTTGACAGACGAGATCAGGAATTTGTGTTGTATGAGATGCTGGGATTGCAGGAATTGTTTGCAACAGCACGTTTTTCAGACTACTCCAAAGATATGTTTGATATGGCAATTGATCTTTCAAAGCGTATTTCTGAAGAGGAAGTTTTGCCAAGGTACATGGAAGGCGATAGAGAAGGGGCAAAACTGGTTAATGGCGAAGTCAAAGTTCCCCAATGTTATCACTATCTTCACAAAATAATGAATGACAGTGGCCTTTTTACCATGGCAGTATCCCCGGAAGCAGGTGGTCAGGGGTTTCCGTATGTGATTGATTTAGCTGCACGCGAATACTATGTATTCAATATGGGATTTTTATTATATCCCGAAGCTGCAGTTGGGGCAGCTCACCTCATTGAAGTGTATGGTACTGAAGAGCAAAAGAAGAAATACATGTATAAGATGTATGAAGGCAAATGGGGTGGCACAATGGTATTGACTGAGCCTGAAGCAGGTTCGGATGTTGGAAATTTAAAGACAAAAGCTATTCCACAGCCTGATGGAACGTATAAAATTGTGGGAAGCAAAATATTTATTTCCGGTGGCGATTCAGACCTTTTTGAAAATATTGTACATCCGGTGCTGGCACGAATTGAAGGTGACCCGGCAGGTACCAGTGGCATTTCCATATTTCTAGTTCCCAAGTATCTGGTAAATGATGATGGTACATTAGGAAGAAAAAATGATGTAACTATTACTGGCATAGAGCACAAGATGGGATTGAAAGGCAGTGCTACCTGTTCAATGAGTTTTGGTGATAATGGCAATTGTTATGCTGAACTATTGGGTCAACCTCGTCAGGGCATGAAAATAATGTTTCAGATGATGAATGAAGCCCGTCTGGGTATGGGTCTGCAGGGTCTTGGTACTGCTTCAATTGCATACCTCCATGCATTACATTATGCACAGGAGCGAAAGCAGGGGGCAGATCTATTGAATATGCAAAATCCAGAAGCACCACGTGTTTCAATTATCAATCATCCTGATGTTCGTAGAATGCTTTTGTGGATGAAATCACATGTTGAGGGCATGCGTGCACTTGTCTATTTATGTGCACTTGCTATAGACCGCAAAGAAGCAAGTGAAGGTGAAGAAGCTGAAAAATGGCATGGAATTATGGAATTGCTTGTTCCCATAACCAAGGCATATTGTACTGATATGGGCTTCAGGGTAACAGAGCTTGCTATTCAAATTTATGGCGGTTATGGCTATTGCCAGGATTATCCGGTTGAACAGTTCATGCGTGATTTAAAAATTGCATCTATATATGAAGGCACCAATGGCATACAGGCACTTGATTTGGTTGGCCGAAAGATGTCGCAGAAGAAAGGGGCAAACTTCATTAATTTCCTTGGCGAGATTAATAAAACTATTGCACGCTACAAGGATAATCCACGGCTTGCTGATATTTCAAAGGATGTTCAGGATGCAGTTAATCTACTGGCTGACATGGGCATGTTCTTTGTTCAGTGTGGCAAAGAAGGCAAGTTTTTAATTCCAATCAGCAATGCGTATTCGTTCTTAAATCTTATGGGAACTGTTGCTTTGGGCTGGCTACTTTTTTGGCAAAGTGGTATTGCGTATGAAAAACTTGACGAAATCTGCAAACAGAATAATGTTGACGTAAATGATAAAAAAGCCGTTGCACAACTGGCAAAAGACCATAAAGATGCAGCATTCTATTCTGGTAAGATTCACAGTGCACGCTACTATATAACGCATGTACTGCCACATGCGCAGGCATATGCAAAAGCAATAAAGAGCCAAAATCTTTCAATGCTTGACATTCCGGAAGAAGGCTTTGCGATAGAGTAAGCAGGTTGTCACGCGTCACAATCAACACTAAAGCGGGTGTCCCAAAAGACACCTCTTTGCAATGACTTTTGCCTTCCTGTCATTGCGAGGAACGAAGTGACGAAGCAATCTTGCTTTTGAGGGGCATTGAGATTGCTTCACTTCGTTCGCAATGACATTGCGCTCACGCCATTGCATGCCCTATCGTTTCTTTTGAGACGGCCCCTTTTTTTATAGTAACTATCGCACATATAAAAAATACTTGCGTTAACGGTATTTGTATGGCCGATAGTTACCAACTATACATGTGAAAATGAGGAGTACGTGGCATATAAAAATTTACAAAACTTTATTATTGCCTTAGAAAATGCTGGTGAGCTGAAACGTATAACTGCGGAAGTAGATCCATATTTAGAGATTACAGAAATAGCTGACAGGATGAGTAAAACAGGTGGTCCTGCGCTTTTATTTGAAAAGGTTAAGGGGTCAGCATTTCCAGTGCTCATCAATGCGTTTGGAAGCTACAAACGTATGCAGATGGCTTTACAGTGCAATTCATTTGATGAGATTGGACAAAAAATTTTTAATCTCATCACCATGCAGCCGCCAAAAACATTTGCTGAAAAAATGAAAGCACTGTTTACGTTGAAAGACATTGTAAAGATAATGCCAAAAGAAGTGAGTAAAGCGCCGTGCCAAAAACACGTGCTAACTCAGGGAGCCTTGCTTGATGCTTTGCCCATTGTAACCTGCTGGCCAAAGGATGGTGGTCCCTTTATTACATTACCTATTGTGATAACAAAGGATCCTGAAACAGGGATTCAAAATGCAGGGATGTATCGCATGCACAAGTTTTCAAACGCCACAACCGGTATGCACTGGCAGTATAACAAAGACGGTGCACGTCATTACCGCAAATATTGTCAGTTGCAAAAACGAATGCCGATTGCAGTAGCCCTTGGAGCAAGCCCGGCTATTACATACGCTGCAACGGCACCATTGCCACCTGATATCGATGAGATGTTGTTTGCCGGTTTTTTAGAAGGTGAGCCGGTTGAGCTTGTAAAAGCGCACACAGTGGATTTGCTGGTACCTGCTGAAGCTGAGTTTATCATTGAGGGCTATGTTGATCCCGGTGATGAAACCATTGAGGGACCATTTGGTGATCACACTGGATTTTATTCTCCCGCTGACAGGTATCCTGTGTTTCATGTTACCTGTATAACAATGCGCGATAATCCTGTATATCCGGCAACAGTTGTGGGTAAACCCCCAATGGAAGACTGCTACATGGCTAAAGCCACCGAGCGAATATTTTTGCCATTTTTAAAGATGCTGGTACCTGAAATTGTTGATATTGAACTTCCGCTTGAAGGTGTGTTTCACAATTGTGCACTGGTAGCAATAAAGAAAGAATATCCCGGGCAGGCAAAGAAGGTTATCAATGTCCTGTGGGGTTTGGGTCAGATGGCATCAACAAAATTTATTGCGGTGTTTGATGATGATATTCATCTTAGGGATTATAGCACGGTGGTGTGGAAGCTATTAAACAACGTTGACCCACGCAGGGATTTAATGATAGTGGAAGGACCGCTGGATGCACTTGACCATTCGGCAAGCTATGCCAATTTTGGTGGGAAGATGGGCATTGATGCAACACGAAAAACAAAGGAAGAAGGCATGGGCAGAGAGTGGCCCGAGGAAATAAAAATGGATCCTGCTATTATTGAACTGGTAAACAAAAGGTGGAAAGAGTATGGATTTTAAAAAGCTTTCACAACTTATTTTGATAGAACAAACAGTGTTTGCGCTGCCATTTGCATATTTAGGCATTCTTTTTGCAGGCGGTGGCAGGCTTTCTACATGGATATTTGCTTCAGTTGCGCTCATTTCTGCACGAACTGCCGGAATGTGCTTCAACAGGCTTATTGATGCTGACATTGATGCAAAAAATCCCCGCACTAAAGATCGCGCGTTACCTAAAGGTGAGGTTACCCGTAATGAAGTATTGCGTGTTGCGGTTATTGCATGTGTTGTTTTCGTGCTGTCATCGTACATGCTCAATATGCTGTGTTTTTATCTTTCATTTGTGGCGATAGTTCTTTTAATAAGCTATTCATATTTCAAAAGGTTTTCATCAGCTTCGCATCTGTATTTGGGATTTGTGGAAGCAGCAGCACCTATTGGAGGATACTTAGCTGTGGCAGGCAAATTTGACCTGATACCGTTTATATTAGGTTTTGCCATCATGATGTGGATTGCTGGTCTTGATGTGGTATATGCGCTACTTGATGTTGACTTTGATAGACAGGAAGGCTTATATTCAATACCTTCACGGTATGGTGTAGATAAAGCCTTAGTTATTTCAGCTTTGTTGTATGTGTTATCGTTTAGTTCGCTTATTGCTCTGGGTGTTATGACTAACCGTAGAGAAGCATACTGGATAGGTGTGCTTTGCGTTGGAATTATTTTTATGTATCAGCAGAAGTTAGCCCGCAGCAGTGATGTTCAGCATGCAATAAAGGAATTTTTTAAGGTCAATTCATTCATATCACCAGTACTGTTTTTAGCAACATTAGTTGATGTGTTTTTTGTTATGTGAAGGTATGTGTCTTTCCCCTTTTCTTTGACACTTTTTATTACCGCCTGGAAAAAAGAAAATACATAAAATTAAAAAGCAATTTCAGTAATAATTCTTTAAAAAATTAATTTAGGGGCCGTCTCAAAACAAACTATGGGACGGCCTTTTTTTTTATTTTAAGTACTTGATACTGAAAAAAATTAAAAAATCCCATTTACTACTCATTTTCATGCAGGAATTTTCATCATATTATGGGC
>JBFLZD010000104.1 GCA_040756435.1 Spirochaetota bacterium
CAATTTCTGGAACGGGTATCTTTAGTTCACGTGAGATATCGTTGATATCCTCACCCTGTAATAACCGTAATACTATGTCTTCCTTTTTCTTAGCACTTATCCTTTTCATACGTACAGTTTGTGACATACCAGCCTCCGATTTCAACCAATATTTATGCTAATTCTGTGCTCGGTTAGAATCGGGGCCAGTATATCCTCTTGATTCATTATATATTTTATTACAATATCTTTTTGAGTGCGTGAATAAGAAAAAGCTCCATATCCCTACTGCCATTGAAATTTTCTTCTGACAAACTTGCTTTCATTTTTTTAATGACACAAAATCTTTTATTTATTCCGGTATAGCATTTCAGAGTTCTGGCTAAAACTTTTTATATGCCTCTCCATAGGGTTAAATTCTAAAGAGCAAAATCCTTATTGTCGATCTTTGCTCTAAACTCAGCATCAAGTGTATACTTTAGATGCCTGTTCTTTACCAAAAAGTGGATTTTAATTTGTGCTTTTGCATGTTTTGGTTTCATAGGTTTATAGCGATACTACCCCTCTTGTTATTAGGAAATATTTTATATTTCACTTTTACAATAATTTTATAATGCTTACGCATTGCTACGGTATTGTATATAAAAATATTTATTTTCAAGCTTTTTTTACTACCTAACAGCATATATTCATTTTGCATTTTTTACCAAATATGATAACCGTTATTTACTCTTGGATTATTGTAATGCAGTTGATAATAGCAATATGGATTTTTATCAATAAAAATCATATTGACATATATGCAATGTCATTTTATAATGTGCAACAACTGGAGGGAGCCATGGAAAAGATAGAAAAGATACATGTTGGCTTTATTGGTTTGGGGCGTATAGCCGATCTGCATTTTTTAGGGTATAAAAACAACAAATATGCAAAACTATATGCTGTATGTGATATCAACCAGAAGCTGGTTGAGCAAAGAGCCAAGCAGTGGCACGCAACTGCTGCATACACTGATTATAATGATCTGCTGAACGACCCCCACATTGATGCTGTTGAAATTTTGACTCCTCACTTGCTTCATGAGCCAGTGGTTATAGCAGCAGCAAAAGCAGGAAAGCACATTGCCCTGCAAAAACCCATGACTGTTGATCTTGCAAGTGCTGATCGCATTCTTAACGCAACAAAAGGCACCGGCAAAGTTTTTAAAGTTACCGATAACTATACGTTTTATCCGCCCATTCGCCTTGCAAAAAAAATTATAGAAAATGGGGAGATAGGCGCTCCCATTGCAATCCGCATTAAATTTATTGGCGGTGGAAGCGGTGGCTGGTATGTGCCACCTGAGGCCTGGCAGTGGCGGCTGAAAGAAAACACTGAAAGCGGTGGAGTACGCGGCTTTGATACGTTTGATCATGGGCATCACCTGTGGACAACTGCCTGGTATTTATGCGGAAGTGTAGAACGCGTGGCTGGCTGGATTGATTCCATTGATGGCATTATTGATGCTCCTTCTGTGATGATATGGAAGCATAATAATGGCGTGTATGGCTCAATTGAATTTGTGCATATGCCTGCACTTAAAATTCCTTCAAAGTATTATGCCAATGATGAATGGATAGAGGTAAGCGGAACACAGGGTATAATCATTATACACCGGTGTACTGGGAATATTAATAAAGGGCCTGCCGTGAGCGTGTTTACCAGTAAAGGCTGGAAGCATTATAATGAAAAGAGCGACTGGGCATTGGGATTTATTGGTGCAACTCATAACTTTATTGAATCAATATTGGGCAAAGCTCAACCAATGCTCTCAGGTCAAGATGCGCGTGATGTTTTGCGCTTTTCATTAGCAATACAAAAATCGGCTAAAGTGCGCAGGGAAGTCTATACAGAAGAGCTTGATGCACCATTCCCTGCATTGTATTATTATTTCAGGCATCGCAAAGACATCGCAGCAGCAAAACCAAAGAAAAGTTTGCTTGAGCGCATTGGACTTTCTGGGAATACATCACAGTATGCTCCACAGGCAAAGGAATTGACCGATGAATTTTTAAAGCGATATAATCCTGATGCAGTGAAACAATGGACAGTAACTATCGCCCTGAATATTGAACCTGATGGTGAAGCTCAAGGATTTTGCTATGGCATTATGATTAATAATAGCGTGTTAACAGTAAAGGAAGGAGTGCTGCCACAAAAATGGGACATGAAGATAACAGTTCCTGCGGGCCTGTGGGCAGCAATTTTACTGAAGAAAAAAAGAATTGAGATGGCATATCTTCAGGGGCGCATAAAGATTGAAGGGAAATCCGAGGAAGCGTTGAAATTACGGGCTGCATTTGGAATATAGTTACATTTTATTTTTGGAGGAGAGGGGACATGAAAACAATGTCAGATAGCTTATCCATAAAGACAAAGATAGGATATGGACTGGGAGATTTTGGCGCTAATATGGTATTTCAGTCGGTTGTTTTGTACCTCATGTTTTATTTAACCGATGTGTTTCTTATTACTGCTGCGGCTGCTGGTACAATATTTTTGATTGCAAAGATATGGGATGCAGTGAGCGATCCCATGATGGGATATATCTCAGATAAAACACGGAGCAGGTGGGGGCAAAAGCGGCCGTATTTACTTTTTGGTGCTGTTCCTTTGGGGCTTTCCATGGCACTTTTGTTTTATGCACCATCACTTGGTGATGAAGCAAAGACACTGTATGCACTGGTGATGTTTTTGCTTGTATGTACTGCCTACACGGTTGTCAACATCCCGTATGGCGCATTGACTGCAAACCTTACCCTTGACAGCAATGAGCGCTCACGCCTTACCGGTTACAGGATGTTTTGTGCTGTGATTGGTACATTATTTGTAGCTGGTGCAACTAAACCGCTTGCAGGGCTTTTTCACAATCCTGTTGACGGGTGGCGTTTTGTTGGCGTATTATACGGAAGCATAGCTGCCATTTTTACTCTTATAACGTTTGCGTCAGTTCGGGAGCGTGTGCAACACAGTGAAGCAGAAGAATACCGATTGAAGGATATTGCAACAACGCTATCAGTGAATAAACCGTTTATATTTCTTTCAATTGGTGTATTCATGCACCTGTGTGCTATAGGTGTGCTGGCTTCTATGGTTAACTATCTGTTTAAATATAACTTTAACAAAGAAGACTTTATCCCTGTTGCATTTTTGTCCATGTTTGCCACTGCTGCTGTTGCAATTCCTTTATGGGTTTTTATTTCAAATAAACTTGGTAAAAAGCATGCGTTCAATATGGGGATGGGTTTGCTTGCTGTTATTCTGGTTGTTCTGTATTTTGCAAAGCAGTTTAATTTTGCTTTTTTTACCGTGCTTTTTGTTGCAGCAGGGGTAAGTGTTTCCACAGTGTTTTTTAGCCCATGGGCCATGATTCCTGATACTGTGGAATATTCACAGTGGAAGACGGGATTGCGAAGGGAAGGGATTATCTATGGATTTTTTTATTTCAGTCAAAAATTAGCGGCAGCATGTGCGGGGTTTATTACTGGAGTGGGCCTAACAGTATGTGGATATATACAGCCAAAGTTAATAGACAACGTATTAACAGCACAGATTCAAAGTTTTGATACACTTGCAGGGCTTAAGATTCTTACAACACTTATACCACTGGCATTAATTGTTTGCGGAATTGTTTTTATAAGTCTTTATCCTATAGATGAAAAGATGCATAAGGACATTTTGCAAAAAATTTGATTTTTTATCTTACCATCCCAGCCGGTGATACTCTTCCTGAACCTGTTGGCACCAGTTGCCCACGTTCCAGCTGCCAAATACGCCCATGCCGCCCAATTCATCTTGTCCATAGTACACAGGAACATGAATGACCGATAGTCCCTGGTAAGAGTGTGCTTGTTTTAATGCCTGCTCTAATTCTTGATAGGAATACCCGCCAAAAAGACCCTGTACCCCTTTTACTGCGTTTGCCATTGCCACGTAATCTACTTCCACAGAATCAGATGTTTTGTATTCATTGCCATATTGAGCATACTGCAATCCAGTAATAGCCGACATCCTTCGGTTATCGAATATGACAATGATACCCTGTGCGTTATGCTGTACTCCGTCAATAAGTATCTGTGGATTCATCATGAAGCTTCCATCGCCACAAAATGCTATCATTGGTTTATTCAGAATTCCGGATACAAGCACCGATGATGACGCAAATCCCATGTATGAAGCGCCGGTCTCGGTGATCGTCTGCCCTTCGTGTTCATCCTCAACAATCTGGAATCCATTGGCCTGAACATCGCCAGCATCAAATACTTTGATGTAATTATGGTTGTCAGCAAAATCGCATACGGTTTTTATTGCGGCAGGCTGGGTAAGGACTTCTCGTTTCCACACATCATCATATAGTGTGGGATTATCAAAACGTAGCTTTTTGAATGATTGCCACTGTGCTTTTTTTTCTTGTAAGGCAGCAAGCCACTGTGATGAACTATCGCCTTTTTTAATTCCTGAATCCTTTACATGTTTGATAAACTGCATAAGATTTAACTTAGCATCGCCAACGATTGAAATGCATTTATTATAGTGGAATGCATGGTTAGGATTTATGTTGAAGTTTATGATAGTTTGAGCTTTTTTCCATGCTGTTCCTGAACAATCCCACTGGCAGACTGCACGCGTGCCGATGACAACCACCACGTCCGCTTCATTCATGGCATAGTTTCCACACAGTGAGCCCTTTGAACCGCCCACACTCATATACCGCGGATGCGAATATGGTACAATGCCGGTGCTCGAAGGCCCGCTCACAATAGCCGCATCCAGAAGGTTGGCAAGCTCAATAATTTCTTTCCTGCAACCGTGTGCACCGTTACCAATTTTGATGGTTATCCTTTCTGCATCGCGTACCACATTGGCTGCTCTGGCAAAAATTTCATCATTAGCGCATGCAACAGGAGCATGCTTATACGCTGAAGGCAACT
>JBFLZD010000105.1 GCA_040756435.1 Spirochaetota bacterium
GAAAACAATTGCATATAATATGTGGTGGGTATGGAACTTTGAAGCAATTGAATTATTCCGACGCCTTAATGTAGAATTATGGCGTGAATCAAATCATAATCCCGTAGCCCTTTTGGGTATGCTTTCACAATCTGAATTAGATGAAGCAGCTGATTCAGAAAGTTTTATGGCTCATTTAAAGCGTGTTTCAGAAGAATTGGAATGGCACCTAACAAAAAAATCATGGATTGAAGAAGCGTATCCAACATATAAAGACATGCAGATTGCCTATTTTAGTGCGGAGTTTGGTATTCATGAATGCCTGCCCATTTATTCCGGTGGTCTGGGTGTTCTGGCAGGAGATCATATAAAGTCAGCAAGTGAATTAGGATTGCCGTTTTTTGCAGTTGGCCTTTTATACCGTTTGGGATATTTTCATCAGTATTTGAATATTGATGGCTGGCAGCAGGAGCGTTATCCAGAAACTGATTTTCATAACCTACCTTTGCAACTGGTTATGAAGGATGATAAACCATTGATCATTGATGTTGAATTCCCTGGTAGAAATGTGTATGCTCAGGTATGGGAATGCATTATTGGGCGCATACGATTGTACCTGCTTGACACCAATATTTCGGAAAACAGTATTGAGGACCGTACCATCACTGATCAGCTCTATGGCGGTGACGTTGAAATGCGTATCAAACAGGAAATGCTACTTGGGATTGGCGGGTATAGAATGCTCAAAGCTTTAGGGAAGAATATATCAGTGTACCATATGAATGAAGGGCATTCGGCATTCCTGAGTATAGAACGAATTTATGATGCAATGGTTTCCCACAAAATGAATTTTTACGAAGCACTGGAGTTTATTACTGCTGGTACTGTTTTTACTACCCATACACCTGTACCTGCAGGCAATGATAGGTTTTCGCCTGAGCTGATTGATAAGTATTTGTCACATTATTACCAGAAGTTAGGTATCTCGCGTGAAGAGTTTTTAGGTTTGGGAAGGGAAAACCCACAGGATAAACTGGAAACATTCTGTATGACGGTACTTGCAATAAAGACTGCTGCACATTGTAATGGCGTATCAAAATTGCATGGATCAGTTTCACGAAAAATGTGGAGTAATATCTGGCCGGGACTGCCTGTCAACGAAGTTCCCATTCATCATGTAACTAACGGTGTGCAGATATTGTCATGGACATCAGATGAAATGATGCGTTTACTCAATCGTTATCTGGGGCCACGATGGATAGATAATCCCGTTGATAAAACTATCTGGAAAAATATTGATACCATACCTGATTCTGAGTTATGGCGATGCCGTGAGCGATTGCGTGAGCGAGTAGTAGCATTTGCACGAAAAAAATTACGTGAGCAACTAATTGCACGTGGTGCGCCGCGTGCTGAAGTTGAAAAAGCTGATTCGGTTCTTGATTCAGAGGCCCTAACAATAGGATTTGCACGTCGTTTTGCAACATACAAAAGGGCAACACTACTATTAAAAGATATGCAGCGCCTGGAGCGTATACTCCTTGATAAAGAAAGGCCTGTTCAGATTATCTTTGCCGGGAAGGCGCATCCGCGTGATAACATGGGCAAGGAATTGATTAAACGGGTTATCCATTTAGGCCGAGATGATCGATTCAGAAGCAAAATAGTTTTCCTGGAGGATTATGATATTAACATTGCACGGTATTTAGTTCAGGGAGTGGATGTGTGGTTAAATACACCTATACGCCCGCAGGAAGCATCAGGCACCAGTGGGATGAAGGTTGTTCCTAACGGTGCACTCAATATAAGCGTACTTGATGGATGGTGGCCTGAGGCATTCAATGGTAATAATGGATGGGCAATAGGCAAGGGTGAGGAATATCAGGATCCTGAGTATCAGGATGAGGTGGAAAGTTTATCATTGTACAACATCCTGGAACAGGAAGTAATTCCACTATTTTATACAAGAGGTGCTGATGGAATACCTCGTGAGTGGGTTCGAAGAATTAAAGAATCCATGAAGACAATTTTGCCACAATTTAATACCAACAGGATGGTGAAAGAATATACCGAATTGTATTATCTCACAGCCTATGATAGTTATGTGAAGTTTAGTAATAATAACTTCAAAGCTTCACGTGAGCTTGCAAAGTGGAAACATCATATACGGCAGAAATGGCAGCAAATTGCTGTTGAGTCTATTACTCATGAAAGCAAAAAAGAAATAATAGTTGGATCTCAACTGAAAGCAAAAGCTGTTATTAACTTAGGTGAATTGAAACCAGCTGATGTGCAGGTTGAGTTGTATTTTGGCAATCTTAATCAGAAAGGTGAGATTGAAGAAGGTGCTGCATTGCCCATGCTCATGGTTGAGGATCTGGGAAATGGCAAATATACATACGAAGGACGAATGCTTTGCCTTAAATCAGGCCAGTTTGGTTTTACCGTGAGGGTTATACCACTTCATGCTGATATGCCACGTAAATATGAATCGCGGATGATTACCTGGGCATAATACTGCTTAATTTCATTAATTATTCCTATAATATGGAGATATGAACATAATATAAAATGAGGGTGTCCCAAAAGACACCTCATTGTAATTACTGTACACCTCCGTCATTGCGAGGAACAAAGTGACGAAGCAATCTCGTCTTTCATAACACTGGAATTGCTTCCCTTTGGCAAGTGGTTACCAAGCTTGTAGAAGCACTCAGCACAGGCGCTACGCTCGCAATGACATTGCACTCACATTATTGCGAGCACCACGGTTTGTTTTGAGACAGCCCCATATTCACTATTAAATTTTTTAACTTAATCTATCTTCAAAATGGTAAGAAATGCTTCCTGTGGTATTTCTACAGAACCAATCTGTTTCAGGCGCTTTTTCCCTTCTTTCTGCTTTTCCAGTAACTTTCGTTTGCGGGTAATATCCCCACCGTAGCATTTTGCGGTGACATTTTTACGTAGTGGGGAAATATTTTCCCTGGCAATGATGCGAGAGCCTATCGCCGCCTGAAGTGGAATTTTGAATTGCTGGCGCGGTATAATGTCTTTTAATTTTTCAATAATTTCACGCCCGCGTTTATATGCCTTGTCCTTATGTACCATGAATGATAGGGCATCAACCGGTTCTTCATTGACCAGAATATCTACTTTGACAATATCGGAAGCTCTATAATCAGTAAGTTCATAATCAAATGATGCATAACCACGCGTGCAAGATTTAAGTTTATCGTAAAAATTAAACATTATTTCAGCTAATGGTATTTCGTAGGAAAGCTGTACACGGGTTTGATCAATGTATTCCATTCTTTTGTGAATTCCCCTGCATTCACTGACCAGTGACATTATATTGCCTATGTATTCCGATGGTGTTATAATGGTTGCATCTACAAACGGTTCTTCGATGCGTTCAATCTGAGAAGGGTCAGGCATTTTAACCGGGTTGTCAATCATTACCGTAGTCCCACTGGTTAATATTACCCTGTATTCAACCGTAGGAGCGGTGGTAATAAGTGCCAGTCCAAATTCACGTTCCAGTCTTTCCTGGACAATTTCCATATGTAAAAGCCCTAAATAACCACATCTAAATCCAAAACCTAATGCATACGAGTTATCAGGTTCAAAAAATAATGCTGCATCATTTAATTTTAATTTATACAGTGCCTCCTTTAAATCGTCATAGTCATCACTGATTGATGGATAAAGGCCTGAGAATACCATTGGCTTTGCTTCTCTGAAACCAAGAATTGGTTCAGCAACAGGATTCTGGGCAGATGTTATGGTATCACCGGTTCGGGTATCGGTAAGTTGCTTTATACCTGCGGTAATGTACCCAACTTCACCGGCAGTAAGTTGCGCGCGCTTTTCTCTTTTTAATCTGAAATGACCAACTTCAGTTACTTCATATTGTTTTTGATTTGAGAAAAGCATTATGATATCATCTTCTTTTACGGTACCGTCAAATACTCTTACTTTTGTAACTACACCAACATACTGGTCAAAATATGAATCAAATATTAATGCCTTCAGTGGTCCATCAGGATTGCCCTGTGGGGATGGAATTTTTGATACAATTGTTTCTAAAAGCTCATCTATTCCAATGCCTTCACGTGCTGACACGCAGATAGCAGTTTCAGGATCAAGTCCTAAGCTCTTTTTGATGCTTTCCTTTGTTCGGGGAATATCAGCATTAGGCATATCAATTTTGTTTATAACAGGTACTATGGTAAGGTCATTTTCAAGGGCAAGGTACATATTGGCAATTGTTTGTGCTTCAACGCCCTGGGTGGCATCAACAAGAAGCAATACACCTTCACATGCTGCCAGTGCACGTGAAACCTCATAGGTGAAGTCTACATGTCCTGGTGTATCTATGAGATTGAACGTATAGATGTTGCCGTCTTTGGACGGATAGTTAAGGGTAATAACATTTGCTTTTATGGTGATTCCGCGCTCACGTTCAATATCCATATCGTCAAGAAGCTGGTCAACATGATTGCGTGGATCAATGGCATTGCACCGCTCAATGATGCGATCGGCCAATGTTGACTTCCCATGATCAATGTGGGCAATAATGGAAAAATTTCGTATTAACGACTGTTTCATATACATGCAACCTTTCGAATCCTTTTTGCATACACAAACATTTTAATATACCTATAATATAGCGTGTAATAGTATGAAAGTGGATCTTTTATTAGCAATTTTTTCCATTAATAATTCCTTAAAAAATTTCATAATGAATACTAGTGTACACCCCCGCCGCCGAAGGCGGCGGGGGTGT
>JBFLZD010000106.1 GCA_040756435.1 Spirochaetota bacterium
TTTTATCCCTGCACCATATAACCTTCCGCAGGTTTCAAACATTATGCATTTGGTCCTGAGTAATGGTATATTTTTACGCTTTGCAAGCTCTACTGTGTCCATTTGAGGCACCTTGCCCCGTACAAATACCACACCAATAAGGTCAAGGACTTCAACAGTCCTGATAACCTGTGGGTTAGTAAGACCAGTAATAAATAATGCCCTTTCTTTTGCATACGCCAGTACGTCGCTTAAAAGGTCAGATGCAAATGCTGTGTCAACTTCAACACTATTCAGCATTTCTTCGCCAACTATCACATCTGCATTAAGCAATTCCTTGATTTCAGATAGTTTCATAACCTGTTTACATTTTTCCTGTTAAGATGTTGAATATATAACAATATGTACACTTTTTTCATACAATTCTAAATATCACTTTTTAGTCAAGTAATAAATATCAGTTGTTAATCATACCACGGAAATATACAGTAACCGCAGTTAAAATTCCTTTTTCAATATCCAATGAATCATCATTTACCGCCCACTGAAATACCAGTTCTTTGATGGATCCAATTATGCACATTGAAGTAAAAAGCGGATCAATAGAGCTTATTATTCTTCCTTTTTGCTGAGCTTTAGCAATATATTCTGCTGACATTGTAATTATTTTGTTATAAAAATTATTGAGTTTTTGTAATAATATTTTATCAAGCCCAATTGCTTCTTTGAGCATAATGCGGATAAACATTTTAAATCTTCTATCATTAATAAGTTTTTGTGCGATAGTTATATATAATAAACTTATTTCTTCAATTGGTTTATCCATTGAGATATCAAGCACACTTATGACTCTGTACATTTCCTCCAGGTGAGAATCAACAATCATATGCAATAAGTCATCTTTCCCATTAAAATGAAGATAAAAAGTGCCTCTGGCTATTCCAGCCTTTTTTAAGATATCTTCAAGTTTTGTATCGTGGTATCCTTTTTTTGAAAATAACTCCAATGCAATGAGCATTATTTCGGATTGTCGTTTTAACCCATCTTTACGTTTTTTCGTTATTTTCATTGTGTGGCCGGTATTATCTCATTAATTATTGTAATATATTCTACTATTGAATAGATACAATTACCATATGATAAATATCAATAATAATTTTTTATAGTTGTTCATGAATTATTCCTTGAAAAAATATTATACTTTAAAGAAGTTTACGCTATTTAACATTTTATTTATACGTTTGTGATTATGATAATTAGTGATGTAAAATCAGATCGGCATGGTAAAATTATATTTACATTTACAAATATATATGTATAACATCTATTCATACACTAAAAATGTTACCTTACAAGGAACTCACTATGAAACTACGTTCACTGTTTACACCACCGCCACCCAAACCACAACTTCCACCTGAAAAAGTGAAAAAGTTATATCCAAGATTGCGCTGGAATATCCTGGAAGCAACGTTTATTGGATATGCCACATTTTACATTGTTCGCAACAACTTATCCACTGTTGCCAAGGACATGCAGGCAGTTTTTGGCTATGATCATTCGCAAATTGGCAGTATCTTAGCCGTAAGTGCTTTTGCCTATGGTTTGGGTAAATTTTTGCTTGGCTCAGTATCTGATCGAAGTAACGTACGCACTTTTATGCCGTTTGGGCTGGTGCTCACCGCGCTATTAAACTTTGCATTTGGTGCATGCCACAATTACAGTGTACATTTCTGGCTGTGGGCATTAAACGGATTTATTCAGGGTGCTGGTTGGCCTCCGTGCGGAAGAGCAATTGGCCACTGGTTCAGCGTCAGTGAACGTGGCACCATCTTCTCAATCTGGAATATAGCACACAACATTGGTGGTGGTATTGCAGGAGTACTGGCTGCATACGCTGCAAGTCATTTTGGCTTGCAAAATGCTTTTTTTGTTCCAGGAACTATCGCCATTATATGTGCCGTATATTTACTGTGGCGGCTGCGCGATACACCACAATCAGTGGGATTACCACCCATTGAAGAATACCGCAATGATTATCCCCCCCAAGCACCACTGCATTGTGAGGTAGAGCTTTCAACTAAAGTGCTCTTTGTGGATTTCATACTAAAAAATAAACTTTTATGGGTAGTAGCTATTGCAAACTTTTTTGTTTACATAGCCCGCTATAGTATGCTTGACTGGGGCCCAATGTTTTTGCGCGAGGTCAAAGGCGCAGATATCACCTCGGGCGGATTCAGCGTCATGATACTGGAGTTTGCTGGTATCCCATCAACCATACTGTTTGGCTGGATTTCGGACAAGCTGCAGGGGCGCCGCGGTATGGTAAGTTTACTTTGCATGATTCCTGTGGTCCTTGCATTTTATGCTATCGTGGTATACCCACATACCAGCAAGTGGTTTTATTATGCAATGTTTTCGGTGATTGGTTTTTTTGTGTATCCCCCCGTGATGATGCTTGGTGTTATGGGGCTTGATCTTACCAACAAAAAAGCTGTAGGCACAGCAGCAGGTTTTATTGGCATGTTTGGCTATTTAGGACGAACAGCTCAGGCAAAAGGTTTTGGCGTCATCCTTGATCACTTCAGTGCAACTCTTGATATAGTCAGCCGCTGGAACATTGTGCTGTATACTATTGTTGCTTGCACAGTGCTTTCAATTGTACTGTTAGCATTTACATGGAAGGTTAAGCCACGAGGATAACATGTCGTTATCTATTCCCCATCTTGTGTCTGGTGGCGTCATTACCAACTATTCATGTTCATCGCGTTGCAGGCATTGTCTGTATGGCTGCTCTCCACAGCGTGATAAAACATACATACACACCAATACGCTTCACTCTGTGTGTGCTGTTTTACTGAAAAACGGTTGTACCAGTATTCACGTTGGTGGGGGTGAACCGTTTTTACAGGTTGATAAGCTTCTTGAAGCCATTGATATCATAACAAGCTATGGCATAGATATTGAATACATTGAAACCAATGCATCGTGGTATAATCCTAATAAACGAGATATTCTGCAACAGTTGAAACACCATGGTGTTCATACTCTGCTCATTTCCATAAGCCCGTTTCACAACGAGTTTGTACCATTTGAAAAAACAAAAGCACTGATAGCTGCATGCAGCGCTACTGGCATCCATGTCTTCCCGTGGGTAATGGATTTTTACGGGGATTTATCGGTGTTCGATAGTTCCCGTACTCACTCTCTTGAAGAATATGAATCATATTTTGGCAAAGGATATGTTGCATCAATCCCTCACAGGTACTGGATTCACTATGGTGGCAGAGCAGTTAAGCTTTTCAAAAGTTACTATCGCACAAAACCCATTGAAGAAATACTTGCAAGCCCACCATGCCATGAGCTTACCAATACAAGCCACTTTCATTTTGATGTTTATGGCAACTATATTCCAGGGCTTTGTAGTGGGCTTGCAATACAAGCGGACGATATTGGGAAAGAAATTGACACCACCTACCCTTTCATTACAACATTGTACTATGATGGTATTGCTGGTTTATATAGATTAGCACAGCAGGAAGGTTTTGTTGCTGACGAAAGTTATTTGAACAAATGCGATTTGTGCTTGCATATTCGCTCATTTTTTGTTATACAGAAGAAGATGGAATCACCTGAATTGCAGCCTGTTGAGTTTTATTATAACCTATAATTATCAAGGAACCCAATCATGAAAATAACAACTGTTATTATACGCTTACTCGTGCTGGCATCTCCACTTTTGCTCAACGACCTGTACCTGCCGCTTGTACCAAAAGATGCAACAAAACTCAACCTTGTGATTGATGTGCTGATATACATTGGCTGGCAAAGTACACTTTTGTATGTGACCTATGAGGCAGGATGGTTTTCGTGGAGCAGTTTAGGAATTAATCTAAAACAGGTTAAGCAGTGGTTGTGGGGTGTTGTGCTTTTTACTTTTGTGTTTGTTGTCTACACTGGTATTACCATTGCATTTATATATGCACAAAAACACCATGGCATATCTATTCCCTCTTTCTGGTACTTTCCGCTTCCACAGTGGAAACCATTCTATGTATTTTTATATGTGTTGTATCTTTCAATAACTGCTGGCATCTATGAAGAAATAATTTACCGCGGCATTGCCATACACCTGCTTAAAACACTTACGTCAAATACATTTGTCCTTGTAATATCATCAACGCTTTTGTTTGTTGCCATTCACTGGTCAATGGGACCTGGCACCTGGATGGAAGCAGCTCTTTGGGGAGCGTTATGGGCTTACCTGTATATAAAAACACATTCGCTTTTGCCAATCATGATAGCACACTTTTTATATGATGTTGCATCTATATATGGATTACATGAGGCGATAGCTCATAGTATGGGCTTTTAAACAACCTATTCTTAATTTTGCAATTAATTTACAAACCAAAAGAAGCACAGTGGTTTTTATGCCTGCCTGCCAATATTGTACAATTAACTAAAAAAAAGCTTGCTATATTTTTAAAAGCACAAAATTTTTCATTAATTATTCCTATAATATGGAAATTTGAACAAAATAAAAAAATAGGGGCCGTCTCAAAACAAACTATGGGACGGCCTTTTTTTTTATTTTAAGTACTTGATACTGAAAAAAATTAAAAAATCCCATTTACTACTCATTTTCATGCAGGAATTTTCATCATATTAT
>JBFLZD010000107.1 GCA_040756435.1 Spirochaetota bacterium
TTTTTTCCCAGCTAGATAATTCCCAAATTATTTTTTTATTTTTTTTTGTTTTATCTCTAAGTTCATTTAAATTTTCTAAAACATATAATAATTTATTTGTTAAATTATCCATTGTACTAATAATTTCAGCATATACTCCTTTTTCCCAGAATATATGGTAGGGTAACCAACTTCCAGTTATAACAATACTTCCTGCATACATATGTTCTTGCATCGTTCCACTAAATTGATCTGTAATTGGTAAGTTAATCATTATATCAGTCGCGACTCTAAGTTTTGCAATATTTTCATATGACATAAACTCTTTTAAAATCGTACTTTTAATTTCTGAAGTAAATAATAATTTTTCGATTATGCTCCTGTACTCATCATTACCATATGTCATAGGTAAGACTAAGAACAATTTATCTTTATATATTGGGTCCAATGTATTTAATAAATTTATTATTTTTGCTTGTTGGTGTATTGGATTTGATGAGTATCCTACCACTAAAACAATTTTATTTTGAGGAAAACCCAAATCTTTTCTTGCTTGTTCACTAATAATTAATTTATTTTTAAGTATATCAAGGACTTTCAACCCAAAAGGTATTACATGAATTTTATTTGATAAATCAATGTCTTTATAATAATTTAGAAAATCATTTACCATGATTGGGTTTGTAAATGTTATAGCGTCGCATTCTTTAATCATTTTTTTTAACTTTTTCTTTGTCTTATTAGTAGCTTGGTAAAAATCGCTACCCCATATTGTGATCACTATCTTTTGACTAATCTTCTTAAAACTTTTCCAAAAAAATCTATTTGTAGGGGATAGATATTGAATATGCAATATATCACATTTTAGTTGTTCCCTTATTATTCGTTTTATAACAAAATACTTAAAAATTTTAATTGGAAAGCCTAATATTTTATCTTTAACAATATCATTCCTAAAATTTAGTTTTGCTGCATAAAGATTATAATTTAAATTATTTTCCAAAATATATTCATTAGGCTTGTGATAAATAAACAAATTGTATATATTAAAAGAATTTGTTTTTCTAAGGTTTTCAATCAACTCTTCTATAAAAATCGAAATGTTATTACTAACAAATGTTATTTTCATGATATACTCTTAAAATGTTTATTATATATTTCTCGTGCTTTCTCATAATCTTCCACAACTCCTATATCCAACCAATAATCCTTGATTTGATATTTAGTAATAGGTTCATTATTTTGAATTAAAATTTTTATTAAATTATCAATACCAAAATATTCATTATAAGGTATATAGTTGAAAATACCAGGTTTCATAATATAAATTCCTGCAATAATTTCAAATTTTAATTCAGGTTTTTCATCAACACTTTTAACATATATCCCATCAGAAATAATATTCCCAAACCTGAAAGGCGTCGTTATTATTTTAGTTGCTATTGTTAAAAAAGAATCATGATATTGCATTGCAAAATCATATATTTTTTTTAGATCTGCATTAGTCAAAATATCACCATTCATTAACAAAAATGGTTCATTTAAATAATCTCTTAACAAACTTAACGGACCCGCTGTTCCCAATGGTTTTTCTTCGAAGCTATAAATTATTGAAACTCCATATTTACTCCCATCGCCTAAAAAAGTTTTTACATATTCCCCCATATAATTTATTGCTACATATATTTCATTAAAACCCGATTCTCTTAAATGTTCAATCTGTACTTCCATTAATGACCTTTCACCTAAAGGCAATAATGGTTTTGGGATAATATCTGTAAAAGGTTTTAATCTGCTTCCTAATCCACCCGCTAAAATAACTGCTTTCATTCTTTATCTCCCAAATTTATATTATTATGAGAAAATACTTTACGAAATTAAAATTTTTTAAAACATATATTTTGTTAAATAAATTATTATTCTATATATTCTATTGTTTAATTTTCTTTACAGGCACACCAACACATGTAACACTTTCAAAAATATCATGAGTAACGACAGCTCATGCCTCAGCAATGATAAAGGTTTTCATTTTACTACACTCCCCGCTTTTATAAACCCACTTACTTCTATATATTCTTTTGAAACAGCATTACTCCCAAAAAATGTTCCTTCTTTTATCCTTGCTCCACCATTTACAACCGCTGCCGTGCTAATATGACAATGGTCTTCAACAATTGCATCATGCTCAATTAATGCTTTGGTATTAATAATGCAATTATTGCCTATTTTTGCTCCTGTATTTATAATCGCAAAATGCATTATCGTGTTTCCTTCTCCAAGTACAGCATGCTTTGATACATATGCTAATGGTGAAATAATGTTTGGCAATTCAAAACCTATCTCTTTACAATATTTGTAAATCTTGATTCTTGCAGAGTTATCTTTAATAAAACCAACCGTTAAAACAGCTTTTTTGATTTCACAAAATATTTGTGGTAAATCTTCATCTGACCCTATAAACTGGTATCCTAAAACTTTTTCCCCGATTTTTTCTCTTTTATCTACTATTCCAAAAATATCAAAACTGCCTATAGATTCAATAACATCTATTACAGATTTGCAGTGTCCGCCTCCACCGATGAGTATTATTTTTTCTTTCATACTCTAACCCCACTTGGTATATTTACCACTCTATCCTCTAACCACTCTGCATCTGGTGTGTCTATTTTAAAACAGTCTTTATACATTTCAAGCTTATACATCAACCTCCAGATAGGTCTTGTTTGAATACCATTTGAGTTTGTATAGTTTAAAAATTTGTCTCGTTCTTGCCTATTTTCAAGAATTATGCCGTTTAACCAGTAGTTTGATTGAGAATTATCAGGCTCGCTTATAAACCGTATTCCTCCCTTATCGCAAAATTCTTTATATAATCTTGCCGTTTGTCTTTTGTTGCTTAATATCCCATTAAACCACTCCATCTGTGCTACACCGATTGCAGCATTTATATTAGGTAATCTATAATTATAAGCCACTTCATCGTGAATGTATTCGTATGGGTGGGGAACTTTTGCCGTTGTTGTAAGGTGGAGTATCCTTTGGGCAACCTCGGGATCGTTGGTAACTACCATACCACCACCTCCGGTAGTAATAATTTTATTACCGTTGAAGCTAAAAACACCAACTTTTCCAAAAGTTCCGCAATGTTTATTTTTATACCAACTCCCCAGGGCTTCTGTTGCATCTTCGGCACATATAAGCCCATACTCGTTGCATATATCAACAATCTTATCAATCTTGCAAGGTTGTCCAAATATATGCACAGGGACAACGGCTGATATCCTTCTTCCGGTATTTTTATTGTATAAATTACCGTTTTTTAATGTTGTATGTTCCTTTAAAAATTTATGTAAACTTTCAGGACTCATACCTAAGGTGTCAATATCTACATCAACAAAAACTGGATAAGCTCCGCAATGAGAAATTGCATTTGCAGAAGCAACAAATGTTAAAGGTTGAGTTATAACTTCATCTTCTGGCCTCACTCCCAAAACCTTTAGTGATATATGGAGTCCTGCAGTTCCATTGACAACAGCAACAGCATAAGAAGATTCAGTATAATCTTTTATCATATTTTCAAATCTTTTGACATAATCTCCCACATAAGAGACATATGTAGATTCTATACAATCTATCAGATAGTTCTTTTCATTACCCAAAAAGACCGGCTCATGGAGTGCTACCTTGTCTTTTTTATAGAGCTGCTTAATAAAATCTGTAATCTTTATATAATTTTCCATCATATATCACATCTTATCATCTAAATATTTTCCAGTTTCTCTGTGTTTAAATTCCGGAAGAACATACTTAAACAACTCAACTAAATCCTTTTTACTCAATCTACTTTTTCTCAAGCTTTCTATCTTATTTATAAAATTATCTAACCTTTTAAGGTTATATTAATACTTCATTTT
>JBFLZD010000108.1 GCA_040756435.1 Spirochaetota bacterium
CCACTTTGATGAAGTACTCCTTATAACCGATAAAATAACCTTTGAGTTAGGGAGCGCTGAAATACAACCAAGCTCATATCCTGAACTGGATAAAATTGCCCAGATATTGAAACAGAAAAAAGTGCGTGTTAGAATTGAAGGGCATACCGACGATATTGGCGAAGCAGCTTTTAACCAGTTACTATCTGAAAAAAGAGCTGAATCAATAAAGAATTATCTTGTTTCAAAAGGGCTTGATCCTGAACGGTTTGAATCCGTAGGATACGGCGAATCAAAACCAATTGCCGACAATAAAACCGAAAAAGGAAGAGCTCAGAACAGGCGAGTTGAGTTCCTCATCATAGAAAAATAATTGTACCGTAAAATTTTTATTTGACAACAACCGCCCTTTCAATAGTGTTGCTATCGGAAGGTTGTCCGAGTGGTCTATGGAGGCGGTCTTGAAAACCGTTGGGTGAAAGCCCCGGGGGTTCGAATCCCTCACCTTCCGCATAAAACGGAGAGATGCCCGAGAGGCCGAAGGGGACGGTTTGCTAAACCGTTGTACTGGAAACGGTACCGAGGGTTCGAATCCCTCTCTCTCCGAATGGAAACGCTAAAAATATGGTGGCAGCACATTAAAAAATACAGCACTATCCTGTATGCAACAATCACCAGGTACTATACACTCGTAAAAACATTTTGTATTGAACATAAGCACCAAATCATTTTATCCGTTGCGTATGTGCCGTATATTGGGTGGTTGTATCCTCTGTATGTTTTTGAAGATGCACAGGTTCAAAAACATGCAAAGCGCGGGCTTGTCTATGCAATGACTGCGGTTGCTATCGCCCTGGCTATCTTTATTATACTTTTTATGATGCCACGACCCTGGCGGTTACTACGTTTTATATTTACAATTCTTTTGTACCTTAATTATTTTGTATATTATGCGATAGTTACTGTGCATGTATACTGTATTTGGAAGAAAAAAGATTTTTCCATACCACAGGTTGAAAATTATCTTGAAAAATTGGAGCAATATATCTAAATTTTAAATATAGCTTTTACATGCGTCCATAGCTCAGTTGGATAGAGCGTCGGACTACGAATCCGAAGGCCAGAGGTTCGAATCCTCTTGGGCGCACAATATAAAAGGGATTGCTTCATCCCGTCATTGCGAGTAACGAAACGATGAAGCAATACTGCTTTTAGTGGTACTAAGATTACATAGCTATGCTCGCAATGATCCTTGCAATTTTGTCATTGCGAGGAACGAAGTGACGAAGCAATCCTTTTTTAAGTTTTGAGAGGTGCCTCTTATTTTTTTAAAAAAATGGGAGGTATCATAGAACACCCCCCCTGTCTTATACAATTATCATATTACATTATTTAAGCAAAATAGTAAATATAATTTACCTCACTTCAAATTAATCACCACAAAATGAAACATGGGTGTTTTTAGACCATTGCAAAATGGTAGATTGTGGCAATTTTATCTATAGCTTAATGCTTACTCCAAAGATATATGAAGTGTATCCTTTGGTGTCGTTGGTTTCACCTGCCATGTTGATAAGGCCACTTAACGTCACGCCTGAAGTAGTTTCTATAATATCAAATCCGTATGAAATCATAGTTGTTGAAGGGATATCATATGAGGTCTGCATGCCCACATAAGCAGGTTCTGTGGTAATATCGGTGCTCCCCTGCATTGATTTCATCATTAAAAATGGTGAAAAGATAAAAGTATCGGCAAAACCTATATGCATTTGCATCCCCAATACAGGGCCATACATACCGGTTGTCAATGTTATTGTCATTGTTCCACTACCAGAAATATAATCAGGTGTTGTAAACGATGTAGTCATTAGCATCAAATCATAACCGCCAAAAAAGATAAACTTAAATGACTCCTGGTTTACAACTGGCAATTCAAATGCTGGTGTAAGGTCAAATCCAACAAAATTAAGGGACTCTTTCCCAAAATCAGTATCAAGTTCGCCATTCATAACAAACATGCCAACCATACAATCTATGGCGCCCCAATCGCCACCATAGCGCGGAACCCACCCCAAAAACATGCCTACCATAGAAAACTTGTCTGCACTTATATATGCCCCTGTGAAATTCACAGTGTTTGAGAAAGACGATTCTTCCGGATATTCTGGATATCCCAAAGGAGGAGGTGATATGCTGAAGTTAGTCTGTGTGTTACTTGATTGTGCAAAAAGACCCGTTGCAATAAAAAGAAAGCAAAGAAACAGTGATATTTTGGTTTTCATACTGTTTACTCCATATTAGTATTATTACTTGTGTAATACATGCAGCCTTTAATAAAAGTCAATAATTTATTATGAAAAAAGCGGTGGATAATCATAACCACCGCTCCTTGTATAATATGCAAATATTTTGACTGCTCATTACTCCATCACTTCACCGCATACTCCGCAACCTTATCACCCACCTGTGTAGTAGTTAAACCCATCTTGCCTGCAGCAAGGGATTTCATATCACGCTGCAATATCTCAACAACGCCTTTTTCAATACGTGCTGCAGCGCCTTCTTCTCCCAGATGTGCCATCATCATCTGTGCTGCACAAATGGCTGCCAAAGGATTAATGACATTTTTACCGGTGTATTTTGGAGCAGAGCCACCAATAGGCTCAAACATAGACAGACCTTCAGGATTGATATTACCGCCAGCAGCAATGCCCATGCCTCCCTGTGTAATAGCACCAAGGTCGGTGATAATATCACCAAACATGTTTCCAGTAACAAGGACGTCAAACCACTCAGGATTTTTTACCATCCACATGCAGGTTGCATCAACATGATAGTATTCGCGCTTAATGTCGGGATATTCTTTTTCACCAATTTCGTGAAATGCTCTTTCCCATAAATCATAAACATACGTTAATACATTGGTTTTTCCTACCAGTGCCAGCGTTTTCTTTTTATTGCGCTTGCGGGCATACTCAAACGCATAGCGTAAGCACCTATCAACCTGAAACCTATTATATACCATTATCTGCATTGCTTCTTCATGTGATGTGCCTTTCATGGTAACACCACCAATCCCGGTGTATACGTCGCCAGTATTTTCACGTACCACAACATAATCAATATCCTGCGGTCCTTTGTCTTTAAGCGGAGTTTCAACATTGGGATACAGCTTCACAGGACGAAGATTAATATACTGGTCTAATTCAAAACGTAATCGCAAAAGTATACCTTTTTCTAAAATACCTGGCTTGACATCGGGATGACCAATAGCACCTAAAAAGATAGCATCATACTTTTTTAGTTCATCAATTGCACCATCAGGTAGTGTTTCGCCTGTTTTTAAATACCGCTCACCGCCAAAATCATAATTGGTAAAATGTAATGAAATGTTTTCAACCTGAGCAACAGCTTGTAATACCTTAACGCCTTCAGCAACGACCTCAGGGCCTGTACCATCGCCTGGTAACACAGCAATATTGTAGCTTTTTTTCATAAGATATTCTCCCAACTGATCTATTGATTTTTTATTACCTATCTATCTGATAGTATAAACCAGTATAGCAAATTTTAATAAAAATTTTCAGTAATAATTCCTTAAAAAATTTCATAATGAATATAGGGGGTGTCCCAAAAGACACCTCTTTTTTTTAAAAAAATTAATTTACAAGCAATTAATGCGACATAAAATTGTCGCATGAAAAAACAACGAAAAC
>JBFLZD010000109.1 GCA_040756435.1 Spirochaetota bacterium
ATGGTAAAAAAACGCTTTTGTGTATATACAACGCAGGAAAGTGAAAAATAGTACATGAAATGATGAAAAATTTCAGAAAAAAGGAAAAAAATTTAAGTTCAGTTTTTCAAATTTGGTGTCAGAGCAATAGTGGTTAGACACATGGGGAAAATGAATACCATAGTGTGTATCATCACGTATGTGGTGTCAGAGCAAAAGAAGAAAACAAGCAAGAACAAGAGGATAGGTATAATCATCAGTAACTATCACCCTATAGGTGTCAGAGCATGATAATACTGCACAATAAATGAAGTCTTTATAAATGCGAAGGGTCAGAGCAATTAAATTCTTGACAGCACAGTTATTACCCAATATACACAACACAAATACGTTAACATTGATGAGAGGATCCAATGAAATCCAATGTAAAAAGCAAGGATTACCAGGATTTTCTGGATGACCTGAAAGGTTATTACGAAAAACATGATCATAAAGAAGAAAATATACCAGTGGGAAGCCGCATTAAGAAAATTAGAGAAATTCAGGGGATTGATATTGAACAACTAGCACAGATATCCGGCATCGATGCCAATTATCTACATGATATAGAATCACTTAAAGTATTTCCTGATCTGGGAACAATTATTCGTTTATCCAAAGCACTCAAAATATCAACAGGGCTTATCATTGATGAGCAATCTGGCCTGCCCTATGTAGTCATACGTAAAAATGAAAGGAAAAAAATAGCACGGAAAATCTCAGGTAAAAAAGACCATCCTCATTATGAATATCTTTCCCTTTCATCTGGTGTGATTTCACGCCATATGGAATCTTTCATAGTCAGGTTAACCAGCAATGTATATTATTCCCAGGATCTATCGGCACATGAAGGCGAGGAATTCCTCTATGTCCTTGAAGGGGCAATGAAGATTAAATTAGCTGATAAAGAGGAAACGCTGCATGCTGGTGACAGCATCTTTTATCACTCAACAATTCCCCATACTTTAAAGAGCATAAGCCCCAAGCCTGCTGTGATTCTTGCAGTGCTCTACACAGGGTAATGCTGTGTTACACAAAAGTTACAATATTATCATGATGCTTTTGCCAATATAGTACATATTGGGCAATAGTATAGTAACAATTACTATCGCACAAAATATTTTTATCTTCTTAACACCCAGCGGTAAACAACAATATTAAGCGCTTTCTGAATTGAGTTGACAATAAATAAAAAGGCATCGCGTACATCAAACATTGGGCTTGGCATTCCATACAAAAGCGATACAGGAATAAAGAGATTGCGTGCTCCAATGGGGCATCCCTTGATTCGTAAAACTCTTTTAGCAACAAGCTTCCCTTCAACTTTGGTACAATCGCCCACCAGCAATACACTACCACCCGGGATAACTACATCACCTTTGTATATTCCCGTAACAATAGCTCCTTTCTTTGCCTTTTTAAGTGAACCAGGTCTTCGTTTTTCAATAGTGCCCAGGCATCCTTTCACTGCAGCCTCACAGCCACCATCGCAGATGATGTCGGTGTTGGGGGCATACCCTGAATAAAACTTGAGCGGCGTATTAAGCTCCTGCAACACCTGAAACAACCTGCTCTGACCCTTGGGTTTTTTGCGTAGTTTTTCTATATCTACATTACCACTTATTGCAATATCCTTGTTATTGCATGAACCATACCCACGCTCAGATGCAAGCCGCAAATGCAACACATCCTGAGGGCGATAGTTCATGATATAGGCTGCAACCACATCAGCAGCCAGTGGATCGTTGGAAATAATGAGTGCTCCCAGCCTCACCGGATATGGTGCTGATTCAAACCCATAGGTAATATCAATTGCGTCAGAAACTATTAAATCAGGATAACCTGCTTCCAGAAGGTCCACAATTTTTTCGTGTATGCGATAGTCATGGTAAAGCATTCTTTCTTTATGAGTAAGTATGCCAATATTCAATTTCAACGCATTGGTTATTGACGCAAAGATATGATACTTTAACTTTGGCATCCATATTTTGAAGTTTGCCTGTGCAATATATGTAGAAAGATCTATTTCCTTATGCCATTTTGCCTTAGCAAGCTTTACTCTAACGACTGGATGCTCATTCAAATCAATAACTGGCACTCTCAGTCGTTCAGCTAAATCAAAATACCCCGCTTCTTTTAAAAAAAGCCTGGAAGGAATTCCATACCCACCCGATTCACCTATGGTAATAGTGTTGATATTATTTTGACGCAATACATTGACCATAGCTTCAACGACACTTGGATGGGTATACGAATTAAAGATATATTGCTTGTTTGCAGTTACCACATTTGGTTTTATAAAGACCTTATCTTGTAACTGTATTTTTAGCTCTTTAATTGACTTTTGAATAATGCTTTCAATTTTTTGTACATCATATTCTTCAATTTGTTGCACTATTACCTTTGGCTTTTTCATAAAAATACCCTCAAATTTGATATTACAACATTTCAAAGATATATTGTTAAAATTATACCAATTGTCAATAAAAATATACAACTTGCATGTAATAAGGCTATTCTGGTTCACAGTGGCAAAACATGGTGTATAGTACCACTAACGGCTCATTTCTATTATTCAACTTTTTGCCTGATATAAAATATATGGTTTTTTTAATTGAATATCACTTAATAAAAGTTTACTGAGTAGTACACAAGATATAAAGACATACTCAAAAGGTCATCATGAAGCTCATTCAGGATTGTAAAAAAATTCAAAGATTGTAGGCATGTCACAAAATAACAGTAGCGTGAGAGTTTCACTATAAAGCTTATAATTAAGATATGTGGAAAACTAGGAGTTATTCCTGTAACGACAGTGATTTAAAATAATTTTGATTAATCGTAATTGTCAGATTTACCGTAGGATAGTAACACCATAAAGATAAATACAATATTTTTATGTAGTTGATCATTTACGCGGATTGTATACTAAAATTTTGCAAATTTAATGACATTCTTGTGGACTATACCATTAAATTATGGTAATTGTTTAATTTAAAATATGTTTTATGCTGTAACGAAGTGCAATTCCAGTTGTTACCAATTTATTTTTTTAATTTCAAAAGAATTATAGCTTTAGTAAATAAATTTACTATAACAAAGCTGCTATACATACTTTATAGTATTGCCAATTTTGTTATAAATAGAGGAAGCATAAGTGTTGCCGATAGTTGCTCTATAGAAAATTGCCTTTTATTCTTGACGTATGAGTTATTCCTACCATTCACACTGTATTTTCTAACATCTTTTATATATACAATAGCATGAATTATAACTACGGGCTGTGTTAAAAACAAAATTTAAAGCGGCCTTTTTTTATTTTATGTACTGGACATAATGTGCAATGTCACTATTCATCACATCTTCAATCTGATAATACGTAAATGTAAAATTAACCATAGGGGAATAACAACATAATAAATATG
>JBFLZD010000110.1 GCA_040756435.1 Spirochaetota bacterium
GGGGGGCGCCGGGGGTGTACACTATATTCATTATGAAATTTTTTAAGGAATAATTGCTGTTTGTCAAATATTTTATATAATTTAAAAAAATAGTTGTTATTTAAAATAAGGATGTTTTTCTCTTCCTTAAGGATTGATTGTTTTAAGTATTTAATCTTTTTACAAAATATTATGATTTATACAATGTATACATAAGCTGCTTGTAGCGGTGGGATTGTATAGTAATAAAATACTAAATATGAGACATAACAATTGTTACTATTGTGGGCAAAACGGCTTTATATTCAGATCCTATCGTTTTGAAGATTTAGCGATAGTAGCTGATATAAAAATAGAAAAAAAACATGAGGGGTGGCCCGGCATACCTCATGGTGGGTTGGCAATGACCACATTTATTGAACTGATTGATATTGCAAAGGAGTTCCCTGCTGTATTTCCTTATGAATACAGGTTTCGTTTTGCTGGCGAGCGGTTGATGAGTGGTGATGTTGTACGTTGTATTGTCCAGAAAGGTGATGCCCGATATTTTTTTGGCTCATTTGGAAAATCTTTACAGCAGCCATATTGTAATTGTCGTTACAGCGAAGGGCATGTACATGAGTATGGTGATAAAGTAATAGAAATACTCAAAAAAAATATGGATGCTTCAACTCCGTTTATTATTCCCAATATGTCTACTAAGTTAACCAATACTGTGATTTCAGACCACGATCAAAGAATATTTTATATAACTGACTATGCAACAGACAGGACATACCTGATTTCCCACTTAAATGGTAACAATAATTTTGCACAGGCTCCAGATGGCTCTATTCATAACGGTGTGCTTAGCTCACTTTTAGATGAAACAATGGGGTGGTCAACGTTTCTTTCAGTATGGCAGGCAGGAGTTACTGTTGAATTGCAGATAACCTTTTATGATAAGGTCTATAATACTGATAATTTCCATATAATTGGATTCTGTGATGATGTACGCGGTGAATATGGTAAAAAGATTACTACTGCGTATGGTGGTGTGGTAGCACAACGTGATGAAGAAGTAGCCATAATTGCTCTGGCATATGGACGATGGCTGACATTGCCAGGTTTTAAAGAGATTATGGTACAGTATTTAAAGCATTATATTGAATAAAATCACTACAATAGTACATTATTAGTACTTTCTGTCACTGTAAGTAGATGGAACGTACATTATTTTTTTCTTCTTCTTTCCTTCTTCCATTTTGCTTTATCTATTTTTGTCCAGCTTTCAACAACATGGTTTGTCATTAAAGTGTATTTATCCTTATCTTTATTTTTTCCTGTTTGCTTGGATTTGATATGTTTTAATTTGCTTTCACGTTCTTCCAATTCTTTTTGTGTTAACTTTTCTTCATTTTGAAAAAATTCTGAAAGATAGTTCATTGATATATAGTTTTTTTGTAATGATTCTAACAACTGTGAAATTCTTTTTTTATTAACTATGCTGTCAATCAGGTTTTGAGGAATTACCAGGTAACCATACATTGCTGTTGCAAGCATAGCCACCAGTGGTGTAAGCAACGATATTTTGCCACCTTTATGAATAGAAGAATATAATAAGAACTCTTTTTGGCCAGTATGTAAGCAGTAAAGAGCTAATGGTAGCAATGTAAAAGGATGATTAACAGTAAGCCGGGTATATTCGTTTTTTGACCATCGGTTGGCAAAGGGGATGCAATACCTGGTGTAGTGTGTTTCATCACTATCAAGTGGCAGGTTGAGCATCATATCATGAAAATCTTTTGTAGCTTCAATAATATTCTGTGGATTGCCACCGTTGTTAAAAAAATGCGCTGAGTGTAACTGAACAAACTGATATGTATCTTCTGCAGATTGTTGTAACACAGTACTGTCCAATGCTGTTAACTGTCGCATTATTATTTTTTCCAGTATCAAGTATATAAATAATGATGCTGCACATGTGGCAGCATTCTTATTATGACTCAGAATAAAGTGTATAATGGAGTTGGGGTTTTGTTTGTGTAAAAAGAATAGAGCAGGAATACAAATAAGCAATTCGGCAGTGGGGGCATCATAGGGCGATTGCAGGTGGTGTAAAAATCCCTGCGGGTGGCGAAATATATGGTAACTATCGCCCAAAGAAGAAATAAAGTTAGAAATGTGCTGGTGCACATAGGTGTTTTGCTGAGCATTGATTGCTGCAAGGAGAATGCAATACTGGGAAAGGGCAGTGTAGAGGGCGGGCTTTTTCCACAGGTGGAGCTTATTTTTTAGTGCGGGTGTTGGGTCAGTGTAATCATGTATTGTGCCAAAAACATTGTGTATATGCTCAGCGCTCAGGTTGTCAAGGGGGCTTGCAAGCGCATCGGCAATGATGATGCTGTGAAGTATTTGTATGAGTCTTGAATGATCCATGGTGATAGAACAGTATACCGTGAGGTAACAGTCAAGTATGAAAATATATAAATCATTTATATTAATACAGTAATTACTGTATTAATTGCTGTAGGATGTCATTTCCTTACCAATGTCATGTGCATGGCTATAGAATAAAAAATTTATTGTATATTTTGTATCATTTTGTAATTAAAGTATTAATTTCAGGTATTATAAAAAAAATTTGCATTTATTTATAGAACCATAGTATATTATAATGGTTAATTTGAAGAGAGCTTATTTTACCTGGTATACAATTTTTTGATTATTAGAGGGGGTTGTGATGAAACGGATTCTGATATATTCACTTATACTTGGTCTGGCTGTTTGGGGAAATAGCTGTACTAAACAACAGATTGATGATTATGCTTCCATTGCATTCAGCATAGGCGAAGTAAAGAAGAATGGCCAGCCTGTCAACATTGGTGATATTTTAAATCAGAATGATATCATTGAAACGGGCACTATGTCTTCCTGTGATATTAAGATTGGCGATTCCTTGATACGTATTAAAGAAAATTCAAAGGCAATACTGGCTCAGCTTTTGCGAAAAGATGGGCTGGAAAATACTACATTAGGGCTTGATGTTGGCAAGATGATCTGTAAGCCTAAAAAGCTATTAAAGAATGAAAGCTTTTTAGTAAAAACACCAACGGCAGTTGCTGGTGTTCGGGGAACAAATTTTTCAGTGGAAGCTGATGCCCAGAAAACCACACGCATTAAAGTTTTTGACGGGAAGGTAGCTGTTGTAAAGCGTGTTGAAGCGGTTGAGGAACATATTGACAAAATAATAGAAGCTGCACCGGCTGTTGAAGAAAAGGAAAAAGTGGTGATAACTGCTGATGATGTAAAAAAAGCTGAAAAGAAGATAGAAGAAGTGATGAAAAAAGAAG
>JBFLZD010000111.1 GCA_040756435.1 Spirochaetota bacterium
CTTAGTCCCTGTAGTGCCGCTAGTAGAAAGGCAAGCGGTAGATAATACAACAACGATCAACAGACTAAATACAAGCTTTCTCACAAGTAGCCTCCTATAATACATACTATATTCAACCTAACATTTGCTTAACCTGCGCGCCGTCATTGGCATGAGTTCTTGCGTAAGCAAGAACCATGACAATAGGCAAGTCAGGTTAAAGCGATTGTTATGCGCTTTCAATTTTTAATAGTTGCGTTCATAAATGTTAAAATTTCAAAGACTTTACTAAAATTTTCAATATTATTATCTCACGTTTCTTTATCTTTGCTCGTCAATATAATCATGTGAACCCTGTCTTGATACCTAATGTAGATTAAAGTTTCAAATTGTCCACTTTTAGTATATTCAATATCGTAGCAATAATATACATTTGGATATATCGTTTTGATTTTGCGCTCTGTAATATATTACTTAAATCATAGACAACAAATGCTTTTAGTTCTTCATCACTTTCTGACTTTAATTTAGCGGATTTGAAATAGATTATTGGCATATTTTTATTATTTTCACGCAGAGACATTCCTTTAGGAAAGAAAATTGCATAAACCGCATATTTAACCAAAGACTGATTGTCTAGAATCCATCCATTCGGGGCTTGGATAGTACATGCCCAATTATTCCCGTAAAGTACCCCGCTATTCATCTCATCGCCAGTCTGCTGGGCGCCGAGCTTAATTGCGACTGTAAGTAGCAAAACGGCGACCAATACGATCTTTTGTTTCTCTATTTTTTACTCCTAATGCTATAATTTATCGCGAAGCGCACGAATAACGATTGATTAATCGGCGAGATGTCATAACACATATTTTTGCAAATGTAGCGATAACAAGGACCGTGACATAGACAAGTAAACATGAACTGGTTGTCCAACGATTGTTATTATTCTTTATTTAAATATTTTAAATATATTTTTTTTGCATTTATTAATAGTTGTATTCCTATAATAATAACTAGTATTGAAATTACATTTATTGAGAAACTATAACTTGTATTATCAAATATATTTAAACAATCAAATTTCTTAATATTTTCAATAGATTTGCTAATTTGTATTGTAATTGTATTTGATAGTCCATAAACAATAAAAAATATACCAATAATATTTAATATCTTTATCCAAGTTGAATCCTGATTTTGATTATTTATATTATCAAGAAAAATCCATTTGACAACTTTTTCCCCAAATATAACAATGACTAATCCAATTACAAATTTAATAATAGCAATAATAAAACCATAAAGTAAAAATGTTTTTCCAACAATTTCTATTTCATCAAAAATTATTGGATTTATAAAATATAGAATGAATGTAATTAAAGAAGTAGCTATTAGATATATTCCAATTATTCTTGCTAATATTCTGAAAAATCGCTCCATTATATTCTCCTAAAAATAAAACCAATATAAATAATTAAATATAAATCTGCGCCCGCAGGGCCCGCATAACATTTGCTTAACCTGCAATTCCGGCCCGAAGGGCTTAGCGCACTTTTTGCCGAGCGATTCCCAGCGTAGCTGGGGCGCGACCGCAAAAAGTGTGACAACAGGAATTGTCAGGTTAAAGCAGTTGTTCGATGTCTCCTAATCCATATTTTCAATATAATACGAACCAGCAGCGATCTCGATTTCATTTATTAATTTTAAACTTCTATCTATCATTTTATCTGTCATGTAATATATCCATGGTTTTGAATCTCTTTTTGAGCAATAAAACCAATCCTTTTCCCATTTGCTAGATTTCAATTTTTGGTCGAATTTATCAATTTCCTTCTTTTGCCATTCTAGACCATTATGAAACATTGAATTCCTATAAGTTATTAGAGCATCAACAATCTCTAAGTAATCTGGAGGAAGGAACTTCTCAAAATTAGTAATCTGAGCTAATTGTTTAATTCCTTCTACAATATTCTTACTTGTTTTGCCTTTATTCAACGAATAATGACAATCCCAAATTGTACTTTTTTTTATACTAGAAAATCTTTCGTTATCAAGTTGAACAAATTTGCTATCTAGAAGCTCCCCAATGTTTATAAATATTTCATAAAAAAGAGATTCAATGGTTGGCACAATCATGCCTAGGACAGCCATTGAATATGCTGAATCATAGTAAACAGAAAAATGATATGAGTTAACTAATTCATCTACTAAGAAATCATTTCGTGATCTTGATGCTTTTTTGCACATTTCTTTAATTTTCTCGATTTCAATTATGTCACTTTTCTGTGTCGTTTTAATCAAATCAACTATTTTGTATATTGCTATTCGCTGTGAATATAAATCTATGCTCTTAATTAGAGCAACAGAAGCGTCTTCATCACTTATATGCAAATATCCTTTTTCATCAGTATAGGTATATTGAGGGTGCTCCTTTACTAACTTGTGCATTTTTTCCCTTTGCGCGAAGCGTCCATCGAACGTCCGCGTGAGTAGCCGGCTTTGACTGGCGCGGATTTTGCCGAGCGAGCCCAACGAAGTTGGGGCGCGACAGCAAAATCCGTGACAGGCAAAACGGTCTACTCGACGCGAATGTTAGGTTGATTACTCTATTTCCCTATACTTAAACTGCAAGATAGTATCAGATAAGTCTTTTTGCTTTTCAAATTTCAGAACAATTTCTGTTTCGCTTATTTCACTAACAGTATATATATACTGAGCATTTTCTTTATAATTTGATTTTGTAAGGAAATCGTCACGGCTCATTTTTGATACATCTGAAATGAGCAAATAGCTTTTTCCACTCTTCATGGAAAAATCCATTTCGAATCCTTTTCGTCCAATTACCTTTTCACCAGTTTTCTTGACTTCAAGATTAAACACCATATCTGGTAAAAAGGTAATCCGATAGTCATCATTTTCTAAAACAACAGAGTGCCCAACTTCATCCATTGTGGGATTTAATATCTTTTTTATATATGTTGATAGAATACTAGGATCCTCTCCCTTTAGTTTTGCAGTATCGAGCATAATGCTGTCACCGGTCTCAGTATCAACGATATCTACCTTTACCCTTTTGCCATCAATTCGGGCTGTCAGTGAATACTCTTTTCCTTTTACAAATAATCCTACCACAGGAAAAGGAAGAGTAAATCTGTCACCATCAT
>JBFLZD010000112.1 GCA_040756435.1 Spirochaetota bacterium
ATAATACAAACAATCAACAGCATGGTTGGCAGTCTTGGTAACAGTGTTAAACTCGTTACATTTGCAACTCCTGCAAAGCCAGTAATAGCAAAGAAGTCCAAGGGGCTGGATGAATATATAGCCAGTGATATGACCTGTGATATAGTGCTGATAAACAACGCAAATCCAGTATATTCTAGTGTATATGGTGAGCGCCTTTCTGAAAAGCTTAAAAAAGCTTCAACAGTTGTGCTCTTTACTTCTTCGCTTAATGATACAGCACAGTATGCTGATTATATTTTCCCAACACTTACTTCACTTGAAATTCCTTTTACAGGTCAGGCTGTATCAGCTAAGTTTGAAGCAAAACATGCTGGTGACTCCTTGCTGGCAATAGCAAAAAACATACCCAATATAACCTCTCAATTCCCATGGAATAGTTATTTAGATGTGGTAAAAGCTGTTAGTTTCCAGACTAAAAATGTAGCAAACCTTGATATCCCTGTTGATATCATCACTGCAAAGCTGGAAGAATTAGAAAAATTGCTACAAGCCTCAGGCTCATATTCCATATCGATGGTACCTTTTGAAATACCAGTAGTTGGTGAGGGAAATGGTCTTGCACTTCCCTATGTATTAAAAGCCCTCCCCAATACAATTTTAAAAGGCGATACAAGCTGGGTATGGATGAATCCAGTTACAGCATCAAAAGAAGGAATTTCCGAAGGCTCCAAAATCGATATTGAATCTTCCCGTGGTGAACTTGACACAGTCAGAGTACATTTAACCAAACGCGTTGCTTACGATACTGTTGCAATGCCTATCGGTTTTGGCCATGAGGAATTAACCGAATATGGTAGCGAAAAAGGTGTTAACCCAAAACCCATAATGTCAGATGCATTGGACCCTCTTAGTGGTTATGCTGACTGGTGGTTAACACGAGTAAAATTGAGTTAAGAGGTGATTAATTATGGCCAAGATGACAAGAAGATGGGGAATGGTTATAGATTTAGATAAATGTACTGGATGCGGTGCATGCAATATTGCTTGTGCACAGGAAAATAATCTTCCAATATTTAAAGATGATTCTGATGTGCCCAAAAGGGTCACGTTCCTTGACCTTATAGAAGTAACCAATGATAAAGATCCAAAAGCCCAGTATCCTGATGTAAAAGTGGCATATATACCCAAGATGTGCCAGCAGTGTTCAGGAAATGATCCAAACAATCCGCATCCACCATGCGTTTCAGTGTGCCCGGTTGTTGCAACTGATGTAGGTGAAGATGGCGTTGTAAGCCAGATATGGTCACGATGTATAGGGTGCCGTTACTGTCAGGTAGCCTGCCCATATGAAGCACGTGTATTCCACTGGTGGAAACCTCGCTATGAAGGGTCCTTCAAAGAATCTCTTAATCCTGATGTTTCAATAGCATCTCGTGGTACCATGGTAAAATGTACCTTCTGTTCACACATCTGGAAACGTGAACGGGATAAAGCCATAGCACAGGGTATCACCGACATCAATGCCGTTACGTACACCCCAGCCTGTGCCAGTGCATGCCCAACTAATGCCATACTATTTGGCGATCTCAATGATCCTTCGTCGCCAGTATATGAACCTAAAATACAGAAGGATCCCAGGGCTGTACGTCTGGTACACTCTATTGATGAACTTAGAACAAAAGATCCGTCCGAATATGAAAAGCGGACTAAAATCAAAGAATATCCAAATCCAAAAGTATATTATTTAACCAGCCAGCAATGGCTTCGTGATAAAATATCTGGATTTAAAAACTCCTAAAAAAAAGCATAAGGAGAGTATACCGTGAGCAAAGTAATAGATTTTTTGAAAAATGAATGGAATAGTTACCCCAGGAATATACAGATATCTCTGTATGTGCTCTTTGCACTGGTAGCATTGTTTGTAATTTTTGCTATTCAGATCCTTTTCTGGGGCTTAGGTTACACCGATATGAATAACCGCTTTGCAATGGGGATATGGATAATCGGTGATTTAGGGTTTGTTGCATTAGGCGGTGGAGCGTTCTTTACAGGTTTTATGCTATATATATTCAGGGTTGATAAACTCCAGCCTTTAATAAATTCCACTGTCCTTATAGGTTTTATGTGCTACCTTTTCACATTTATATTGCTGGTATTTGACATTGGGCAACCACTGAGGGCCTGGTTTGGATATGCATACCCCAACTGGGGACCACATACCATGCCACAATCAATGCTTACAGAAGTAGTCTGGTGTTTAACATTTTACTTTATTGTTCTTTGCATTGAGCTTTTCCCTATCATACTCAGTAATAAATATTTAGATAGATACCCAGCAGTACATTATTTTGCGCATTATTTACATAAATTAATGTGGATATTTGCAGCTATTGGAACATTCCTTTCATTCTTCCATCAGGGATCACTGGGTGGCGGAATGTGGGGTGTATTATATGCCAAGCCATACTGGTTCAGACATCATTATTTCTATTTGGCGATAGTAGCTGCAATAGCCGGCGGTCCCTGCCTTATGATGCTTGCTCCAAAAATTGCAAGCTGGGTTGCTAAAAAAGAGCTTGTACCCAAAGATGCCTATATGACATTAGCACAAATAGCCGGAGTAACATTTATTGCATACTTTTTATTCAGAGTGTATGATCTTTATTCGCTGGCAACTCACTTTGCCCCACTTTTTGACCGCAATCTAGTTGACATGATGGGTGGTTATTATGGCTGGTGGGTAGTTGGATTGGAATTGCTTGCTTCTTTAGCAGCTATTGTTATCCTAAATGTAAAGAAATTCCGTGAAAATGAGCAGTATTTCATTGCTGGTTTAATTAGTGGCGTTTTAGCGATAGTAATGCTTAAAGTTGATGTTTTACTCCACGGATTTTCAATACCTAACTTCCCCTGGCAGGATTTCTTTGGATATAACCCAACAATTCAGGAATGGTTTATATTCCTTGGTTCTCTTGCATGCATGACTCTTATTTATATGTGGTTTGTAAAATACATTCCACT
>JBFLZD010000113.1 GCA_040756435.1 Spirochaetota bacterium
TATTATACCGTAACCCCAAATAGAATAAACAATATCGTATTGTAATGTTGCATAAATCGATTTAAACGTTATAAATATAACAGTTTTTTGTTATAAATATAACAAAATGTTATATTTTATGACAACACATTTCAAAAACTTATAAATTTTTTTTATAAATATTTAAAATATTATTGACAAAATAGTAATCTCATAATTATGTATTACAAAAAAAAATAGGAGAAAACAATTTTATTATATCTGGCTACACTTACTAAGAGTGAAATCATAAAAAATAAAAAAAGTAAATAGCGTAATGGCCTTGGAGGGATTTTGTTCGTCACATTAAAAGATTAAGTAGGTGTAGCCCGATAATTTTTATTTTCTTCTTTCCCCCGGTCCGGTAATCATTGTTTTTTCTCTTATAATTTCTTTCTATAATGCACTTTAAATGCACTTTATAATCCACTTTCTTTTGTCCAGGCGGCAACAAAAGAAAGTGCCAAAGAAAAATGCCTTGAGCTTTCTATATGTATTTAATCGTTGCCAGCATGCTGCGGAATAGCATCCCTTCAGGTCACCTGCCCTGAGCTTGCCGAAGGGTCGCACGCAACACATGACGCCGTACCTCCTGTCCGGCTATCGTTGCCTTACCGTTGCCGTGGGAATAATTCTTTTGTATTGACTGACACTACATCATCAAAATTTTCTTCTTTTAGAATGATGATGTAACCGCATTCCATATATTTTTTGTTGCAGTCCGTGTTCTAGTTAGTCTCCATGAAATACTTTTGCACAAGCATAGTAACTATCTGTCAAAGCACGCACGCAATTTCAATGGTACAGTACATCCCTATACAGAATGTCTTCCTATTGCTTATCTATTTTACTTTTAGTTTTTTAGCTTCAAATGATTTCCTACTGTGCTTTTATGTATTCTTTCAGAAATAACTGTCTATTTGTTTTCATCACAATTTCTTTTTTTCCTGATTGAACTTTACATAGATAATCAATAATTTTTCAAACTTTTTTTACTTTAATCTTTATTCTATAATGAATGACCCTTTTTATCTACAATCATAGTATGTGGCAGTTTACTTTTTAATGTCTTTACACCCCTTGCACTTATCTTTGTATTCCATATTAATAACTTCTCTAAACTTTTCATCTTCTCAAGATATTGTATCCCTTTATCACTTACTCTTGTTCCTGGTATGGTTAGCAATTGCAGTTGCATATTCTGTAAATATTGTAAACTATCGTCTGTTATCATCGTATTTGCTGCCGCTAACTCTTCTATATTCAAATCCTGTAGATATTTAAAACCTTCTCCTGTTATCATAGTGTTACTAACTATAAGCGTTCGTAACTTCTTCAACCCCTTTATATGCTTCAACCCCTCATCTGTTACCTTAGTATTGCTTATGTCTAACTCCTCTAAATTCTCCAACTCCCCTATGTACTCCATCCCACGATCGGTCAGCTCACAGTCACCAATACCTAATATCCTTAACTTTTTTAACGTAACAATATGCTTTATCCCTTTATCTGTTATATTGCTCTTAGTTATACCAAGCAACTCTAATGTTTCTCCAACTTCATTTAATACTTTTAGTCCATTATCATCTATTTCTGTATTATCATATACATAGATAGCATAAATTTTTCCTTTCCAATAATTTATCTCTAAATTTTTCACCTTTTTAATATCAGCATACAAACTTATTTGATATAATGCAATTGCAATTGATATTGAGTATATTAATATTAAAACCACTTTATTAATTTTCACAGTCATTCCTCCTTTTTAAATTTATGACTTTATCAAATATTGAAAATATCGAAAATTTGACTTTTTATTTTTACCTAAAATATCTAAATATTTCATCCCGTGATTCACAGATTTCCCTACATCTGACACATACCACCCTCCTTTTTCTTTGTCGTAATATAAGTTTACATTATGTTCGTGATTATAATCAGTTGAATAAAACCTCATCACCCCATATAGCTTCCCATTCCCATTACTCATTAGCTTTACAAATTCTTTATAATCCGTTACTTGCTTTCTCTCAAACCCATATGCTTTTACTATCTCATCTTGATATGTTGTGCCATCATTCTTTATTGCCCCTTCCTTGTACCACCGCTCTATAAAATCCTTTACATCCTCTACCTTTGCTCCCGATAATACTAAATTCACATACAATGATGCATATACACATCCACCCTGTGCCATTTTTACTGCATCTTTTACTCCTTCCAACTTGCCTTCATCTATTAACTCCTGTATTGCTTTCTTCAATGGCCCATCTTTGCCCTGATTTAAGTTTAATGTCAAATCTTTTATTTCTTCTTGACTCCATTCTTTTTTCCCTAATCCAAACAGCCATTCTATACCTTTTTGTAAGGTCCCTATTACATTGTCAAACATCCCTGCCACTTTAGTATTACTTTGATTGCTTTCATCTTTTAATACTGTTCTTTGACTCTTCTCCTCTAACTTCTGCCTGCGCTTTGCTATATCACTTTCCAATACCGTTGTATCATATCCTGACTGCTTCAGTGCCCATACCTTTGCATCGGTTACATCTCTGCTGTCTTTATAAAAATCTTTCAGTATGCTTTCTGCTTCAAGGGTACCAAATTCCATTAGCGCTGCTTGTGTTGCCACTATCTTGCCCAATTCAAATATCGCTTTCTCTGTGTTAGTTACAAATCCTTCCCCCTGTGCCCAATTTATGAGCCGCTCTGTTGTATTGCGTACTACTTCTACTCCTGCCTGTATGCCACTATCTATCCACTCAAATATCCCATCCCAGGCACTTCCCAGTACACTGCCTG
>JBFLZD010000114.1 GCA_040756435.1 Spirochaetota bacterium
GCCACCTGATACCCCTAATGTATATGGTTCGGCCAGTGGATTTTTTAATAGTGATTGAAATATACAGCCAGAAACTGCCAGTGCAGCACCTGCAAAAAATGCCATGAGTACTCTAAGAAAGCGAAGCATGATAATCTGTTTGGCAACGGGGTTTATGCCAGTGATTGCTTCAAGCAATGTTATGTGCGATGCACCTATAGAAAGAGCTATCGCCAGTATAAATATACAGCCTGTACAGACTAGTATAATACTTATGTTGATGGAAAAATTTTTCATAGCTTTGGGTTAGGTGAAAGTATCACTGTCAAAGCTTCATTATGTCAACATTTTAAATTGGGACGATAGCTCATAATAGTTGAATATTTCCAGGGATATTTCACTTGCCATATAATACAGTAACTACATGTTGCAATGACTCACAGTAATGGTATGGTGTGTATAAATATAATCCATCATAAGGAAGGTGAACAATATTTTTTATTTTTCCAATCGTGTCAGGCAAGGTGTCATTGCTCAGGACAATAATCATATCCGCTTTTTGTGCAATGAGATATTCCTGCTGTACAATGGGGTAGCGTGTTTTACTGTAGTGTAATATATTGTCAAAGCCAGCATCGGCAAAGATATTGCTGATGTATGAATGTCGTGAAACAGCAATAAAGGGATTGGCTGAAAGCAGGATAAGCGCACGGTGATGTATTGTGTGCAAAAGAGCTTCACGCTTTTTTTTATACTGTGAAAGTTTATGTATGGCAAGATCTTTTTTATTGAGAATACCTGCTATGGTTAGATAATTATTGCATATAGTATCAAATGAATCTGCTGAAGGGAGATCGTAGCATGTAAGGCCAGCATGGTGTAGCATATCTATCTTTTGTGTTACTGAATCTTCTTTTGAATAGAGTATGATATCAGGCTGCAATGCAATAATTGCTTCACTGTTGGGGGTGGTGATAGTTCCTACCAGTGGTATATTCCTTGAAAGCGGTGGGTGGTACTGTGTTACGCCAGCAAGTAAGTGTTCACATCCTAAATCCTGTATCATTGAGGTGATGGATGGCGACAGTGAGACGATACGGGTGTAATGCTGCAAGGATTGATTGGCAGCCTGCACGTTTATGCTATGAGCTATCGCCCCGATTATAAAATAAGAGGTGATTGCAATAATCAAGTTGTTTGTGGTATGTGGCATGTTCCATGGTGGGTTTAGTTTGGAAATGTTTGTCAAGAAATATGTTTTATTGATGCACAAAAAATGTGTTAGCCCATTCAATTGCTTTGCGGTATGATTGTGCAATCTGTTCAGCTGGCAATTGAAGCTCTCCTGATAATCTGTTCACTGCGTCCCAGTTACCTTTTTCATACGCAGTAATAAATTCATACAGCTTTGCATAGGGGCCCTGTTGCTTTAAAATTGCTTTTTTTATATCATCAGTAAGAGGCAATTGCTGAAAAATTTCCTTTTTATCCCTATCAAAAAATGCATCTACCAGTGAAAATAAGCCCATCAGGAAACATTCGGATGCTTGTGGTTTTAACTGTGATGAGGCTGCTAAAAGTTCAGCAAATTTTGCACGTATTAATGATGTAACAATAAGTTCCTGTGGCTTATCCTGTGCTATGCTGTGAAGTACTACAAATGACAACCAGTTTTTGAATTCACGTATACCCAGAAGTGCCAGCGCATGTTTAATTGAACCAATCTGGCTGGCAAATCCAAAGGCGGCAGAATTTATGAATTTAAGCAATTTAAAGCTTAATGATACATCACGCTTTATTATCTCTTCTAATTTACCAAAATCTACATCTTCCTTATGGATTTGCTGTAATATTTCTAAATAGTTGAGTTTATAGACAGGAATGTCTCTTGATTCAATAATCTCTGGCTGGCTGAAGAAAAATCCCTGAAAATATGAGTATCCCAGGGATAGTGCTTCGTGGAAGTCTTCATAGGTTTCAATCTTTTCAGCCAGGAGTTTAATATTAAGATGTGCTGTTTCATTATGAATCTGTATACGTTCAAAGGTGGTTGTGTTTAAAAAATCAACTTTTATGATATCTGCAAAAGGAAGTAATTCACGGTACTCATCAGTAAAAACAAAATCATCAAGCGCAATTTTATAGCCCTGACTCTTCAGTTTTTTTGTGATAGTAATTATCTCATTGGTAATGGGAACAGTTTCAAGTATTTCAATTGTCAGCACCTCTTTTGGGAAAAAATAGGCAAGGTTTGTTTTTAAGGTTTCTTCAGTAAAATTAATGAATGCTCTTCTGCCACCTGTCAGTGAATCGGTCCCAATAACTAAGAAGCTATTGATCAGGGTTTTTGATGTTGAAGCATCAGCATCCAGTGCATTATAAAAATTTTCAAAACCGCTACGGAATAATATTTCATAGCCATATAATTCCTTATGCCTGTTAAATATTGGCTGCCTGGCAACAAAAATGGCATAATTATGTGGCTTTTGTTTTTGTTTCATAATAAAATTTTTATAACAAATTACTGCTTAAAATGTATCATACAACACTTTTATTGGCAAGCATTTTATATTAAAGACACCAATTATTCCTAATTATTCCTAAATGTGTAAATTTGAATAAAATATAAAATAGGGGCCGTCTCAAAACAAACTATGGGACGGCCTTTTTTTTTATTTTAAGTACTTGATACTGAAAAAAATTAAAAAATCCCATTTACTACTCATTTTCATGCAGGAATTTTCATCATATTAT
>JBFLZD010000115.1 GCA_040756435.1 Spirochaetota bacterium
GACAGGATATTGCCTTGACCGAATTAAAATTAGTGAAGGAAATTGAGCAAACGCGTAAAGAAATTAAAGAAGTTGAACTTAAACTCACTAAAGAAATTGAGCAAGTCCGAGGCGAAATCAAAGAAACCGAACTTAAACTCACTAAAGAGATAGAACAGGTGCGAACAGAAATGCGAGTGGAGATAGAGAAAGTAAGGGTTGAGATTCACAAGGTAAAGTCAGATATTTTAAAATGGCTTTTTGGGTTTTTCATTACCCAGACTATTACGATTATTGGAGTCATTGTGTGGCTGTTTCAGGTTTGGCGGTGATGACAAAACTTAAATATTTAGACAGATGTTATCCGTTCCCACTGATAAAAAACTATATTCCGTTGCTCTTTGCTAAATTCAATCCCTATGATATATATTTCACTGCTATTGTTTTTATATTTCTCATAATATCGTTTCTCTTTTATCTGCTGTAAGGCTTTCCCTTCCCCCTTACCTTCTACAACCTTAAATTCTACAATATATGCCCTCTTGTTCCACAATACCGTTAAATCAATCCTCCCCGTAGTGGTGGTATCCTCCGCTACTACGGTTAATCCTGCTCCATTGAATAATGCATACACCACCGAGGCATAGTACCCTTCATACTCCTGTATGTTATTCTTACGGTACCAATCAGCTGGAAAACTTGCAAAAAAACTAACTAATATTTCTTTTAACCTCTCTACTGCACCTTTTTCAAATGCGCTTATCAATTCTATCTGCGTTCCATCTTTTGCCACAGGTACTGGCGTAAGATATGTTAAAAAGGCATCATTAAAACTCATCCTCACTTCTAAATTGGGATAGGTTAACACATACACATTCTTGCTGCCTACTCTCACTAATTCCTTTATGGTAAGATACCCCGATTGAAACAAAAGATTTTCAGGAAATATATAATCTATATCAAGATTGGATAGTAGTTCTTCCCCTACCTTGAGCTCCTCCAATTTTGGCACATAATACGCATTCTTCTGAAATAGCTTTATCAAAAATGTTGGTGTCCCTGTCTCAAACCAGTATGCCCTGAATCGCTTCTCAGAAAAAAGAAGCAATATATCAAAAGGATTGTACATTCGTTCACCAAGCCAGCTGTACCCGTTATACCACACCTTTAGCTCTTCTTTATCAAAATCTTTTACCCTGTCCTCAAAAACTTTCTCAAGTTCTCTCTGAGTATATCCACAAATCGTTGCATATTCAGGATTCAGCGTTATATCCTGCAACTGATTTAATCCACTGAATATGGACACCTTCGAAAATCTCGATACCCCTGTTAAAAATACAAGCTTTATATATGCATCAAGCGGCTTTATGACGCTATATAGATTCTTCAATACATCCCGTATGGCAATAGCCTTTTCTATATTATCTATCCTGTCAAGTATTGGCTTGTCATACTCATCTATTAAAATTACTACCTTATGCTTATAATGCGCTTGCGCTTTCAGTATCAAATCCTCAAACGCTGTCCTGTAATCATCATCAACATTTGCGCTTATCCCTAAATTTTCAAAATTACGTCCAATTTGAACCTTTATCCATTTCTCCAATGTACCAGCATCATCAACTAACCCGCCTCCAAAATCAATATTCAGTACCGGATAGGTTTGACTCCAATCCCAATTATCATACAAATACAGCCCTTTAAAAAGCTCACGCTTCCCAAGGAATGCTTGCTTTATGGTATCAAGAAACAGGGATTTGCCAAAACGCCGGGGACGCGATAGAAAGTAAAATTTACCCTCATTTGTAAGTTTTGCAACAAAGTAAGTCTTGTCCACATAGTAATATCCCCCGGTGGCTATTTCCTCAAAGCTCTGTATTCCAATGGGCAGTTTCTTCATGTGTTTATTTCCCTGCGATAATTTTTATCCATAAATACCACCAATTGCTATAATTGTCAACTGGAAAGAATAATGGAATGTTACTTTGGCACAAGATGTATTTTAATATGAATGTATGATGTTCTTTTTAAAGTTGAACTAAATGACATTGGAGTAAAAGTCACTTCGAGCGAAGCGTGGCAGTCTCAATACCACAGAAGGTAGATTGCTTCGTTACTTCGCTCCTCGCAATGACATGATGGACGGGATTGCCACGTGCCTTCGACACTCGCAATGACGCATAGGACAAAGTCATTGAAAGCGTATTGTAGCAATCATGTAGCCTTCCAATTATCTCATCCCCTTGAAAAAAATGTCAAATAGTAAAATGTGGTAAAAATGCCTGGTGTTTTCAAGGTGCATGATTGGAGTGATACATATTAATAAAATATGGCTACACTTACACATAACAATCTTTTCCTTCCAAAAACGAATCTTCCCGCTTGTTTTTAAATGAAAAATCGCCCTTTCAACGTGTTATAACAGTGTAGCCATTGGTAATATAATGTATAAACAATTAAATATTATTTGTATATATTTTGATACAAACTATTGCTATCAGAATGTCAACATTAATTTTTAATAATTAATAAAAAATTACAAAATAACTATATAATGTTGTCATAAAATATAACATTTTGTTATATTTATAACAAAAAACTGTTATATTTATAACGTTTAAATCGATTTATGCAACATTACAATACGATATTGTTTATTCTATTTGGGGTTACGGTATAATA
>JBFLZD010000116.1 GCA_040756435.1 Spirochaetota bacterium
TTAATACACCCTGCGGTGGTAAAGGCATATGTAAAAAATGTGCGGTAAAAGCCTCCGGTGCACTTTCAGAACCTGATACTTTTGAAAAAAGTTTGGGCGATAGTACCTTGAGATTAGCCTGCCGCGCAACTATCCAAGGCAACGCAACTGTCTATGCTGATAGCATCCGTGAATATATACACTACCCTGTTTTAAATCACACTCATGCATACGGTGTTGCTGTTGATATTGGCACCACTACCTTACAGATTGCATTTGTTGATATGACAACTGACACTGTGCTTCCTGAAATTACGCTGCTTAACCCTCAGCGTCGTTTTGGTCACGATGTCATCACTCGAATAAGCCATGCAAGCAATACAACCATTGCCCATAAACTTACTCAACTTCTTGTAGATGCAGTTATATCAATCATTACAAAAGCCTGCCAAATATCCAGAGCAGAATCAAACATCATAAAATCAATTTCTTTTTCCGCCAATACCGTTATGAGCTACTCGTTGTTAGGCATTGACATAGCACCACTTGGCATGTATCCATACTGTACACCAGTAACCATATTTGATAGTTATCGGAACTATCGCCCCATTACACAAAAATTTTCTGAAGCTACTATAACCATTTTGCCTATTGTAAGCGCATTTTTAGGTGGGGACTTTGTAGGTGGCCTTGGTATACTACCACAAACCGGTGGAAACAGTTTCTTTTTTGATATTGGCACCAATGGCGAGATGGCAATCATAAAAGAAGACGGCACTATACTGGCTACATCATGCGCTATGGGCCCAGCATTAGAAGGGATGAACATATCAAGCGGCATGACAGCAACTGAAGGTGCAATCACACATTTTATGCGGAAAAATGGGGAAATTACCTTTACCTCAATTGGTACACCAGCAGGCATTAGCGGAACAGCCCTGGTGGACTTGATTGCTATCTTGCTTGATCTTGGTGTGATAGATAAAAGCGGGAAAATTGCTGATACATATCCCCAAACCTTTACCAATCAGATTGCATTAGAATACACTGATTCCATAAAGGCACTGAATGTACTCAACACCATTACACTATCACAGATTGACATACGCAATGTTCAACTGGCAAAAGGAGCAAGCTTAGCTGCTTCACGTATCCTTTTAAAAGAAGCTGGTTTAACCGAACACGATATAGATACTGTGTATATAGCTGGTGCTTTTGGCAAAAATGTAAACATTGAAAATTTTACTCGCCTGCAGTTTATACCACATTTTAAAAACGCACGATACAATGCAGTTGGCAACACATCACTTATGGCGGCAATTGAAGCACTACGAAATAAAGATTTTATACACCAACTAGAAGCTATCAAAAAAAGGATAAGGGCTATAGATTTATCATTGCATGAAGAATTTAATGATGTTTATGTCAAATCACTGGGATTTTAATATTAAACATCATTACCACTCATAACTTTGAACCACAATGATTCCTTTTTGTGTGGCCTCATCTATAAAGGCATTTGTGGCAAAATGGGTTACCAGTATGGGTACAATAGGCACATCACCATATATACTACGAACAACGTTTATCTTATTGTCTAAATCTTCAAAAACTTCACGCCGCCAATCGCCTTCGTCCAATCGTATCTTAGATTCGCCCACAATATAAAATTCCTTGCCATCTTTGAAAGCTTTCCCAAAAAAATTTATTTCTTTGCCACCTATGTCAGCCCGTACCATTTTTTCAACTATCTCGTATCCATATTTCTGACGCAAAACCTGTGGTAGGTTTCTATATGCTTCATTTTCAAATGAATAGCTAAAACTACGTGATAAACCACCTAATTGAATGCGTGTTTCTCGTAATCCATTAGCTAATTTACTTATCTGTTCCTCGGCACGTTTCTGTGCTTCAGCTAGCTCTTTCATTGATACAGATAGTTCTTCTACACGTTTTTCAGTACGCTGCTGTGCTTCCTCGGTTCGCTTTTGCGCCTCTGCTAACTCTTCTAATCGTTTTTCGGTACGCTGCTGCGCTTCCTCAGTTCGCTTCTGTGCTTCTGCTAATTCTTCTAATCGTTTTTCGGTACGCTGCTGTGCCTTTGCTAATTCTTCTACACGCTTTTCGGTACGCTGCTGTGCCTCTGCTAATTCTTCTACACGCTTTTCGGTTCGCTGCTGAGCTTCCTCAGTTCGCTTTTGTGCCTCTGCTAACTCTTCTAATCGTTTTTCGGTACGCTGTTGCGCTTCAGCTAGATCACGAACTATGGATTTTAACTCTGAAAAATCTTCTTTTGTAACATGAACCTGCCCTATACGCTCATCTATTATTTCTATAATCTGGCGTTTAACCTGTGGTGTAATAATAAAACGAGTATCTCCTGGCATTTTCTTTTCCTTCCTTTGTTTTTGTGTTGTTTGTTTCTTTACAGACATACTATACTATGTACTTTAAAAATATTTTTTCAAGCATTATTTGTCAAAAATTAAAGTGTCTATACATCAACACCGTAAACGTTTCAGGATAATTGTATATTATTTTTACCAATGATAAATAATACACAGCAATAATTCCTTAAAAAATTTCATAATGAATATAGTGTACACCCCCGCCGCCGGAGGCGGCGGGGGGGTACACTATCTTATATTTTTTTCAAATTTACCCC
>JBFLZD010000117.1 GCA_040756435.1 Spirochaetota bacterium
GGCCTTACAAGCAGAAAACTCACTATATATGGCATATGAAATGTTACAAACTTTTAAAACTCTCAATGTAAAATGGAAAAATTTATACAATATTAATGACATATATCTTAGAATTGGTATTCATTGTGGAATTGCAACCGTGGGTAGTTTTGGACCGGAAGATCGTTTATCATTTACTGCCATAGGAAAAACCGTCAATATAGCTTCACGTTTGGAACAAGCCTGTACTGAAGACAGCATACTTATTAGCAATGATGTAAAGCAACTTATACCAGGTGTTGTTGTAACACAAGTACAGTCACTACAAATTCGGGGAATTGAACAACATATTGATGTGTATACAATAAATGAACCTTACTCATTAAACAAACCAACATGATTTATTTATAATCAGTTTTATTATAGTATAATTCTCTACCAAAACGTCTTCCCAAAATTTCGAAAAGTTCTTTGCGAACTAATACTCCACATACTTTCATTTCGCTATTTACAACTGCACATACAAATATGTTCTCATTTTTTATAAATTCTTCAGCTATTATATCTATCCTGGTATCAGAATACACATAATACAACGAGCTTACAAGGTCTGCAGCCAAAAATCTTGAGCATAAAGGTTTTTCTAATCTATAAATTGTCCTTTCTATAGTTAGTGTTGGCATAAAATCACAACCTCAATCATATAATGTTTTATAATTTACTGGTTCTTTAAAGAAAAAAAAAGAGATGTTAATTATTTATAAATTTAATAAAAAATGTTTTTTATTTTACTTTTTCACATTTAAGTCCAATTTATGATATAATATTACCAGAATGAGATTACAGCCTTTTACCCATACGAAAAAAGATTTGACAATGCCTTCAAGCATCTTTACTCTCTATGGAGAATAACAGCAATATTATATTAAGGTGTAAAAATGAAAAAAATTGTTATTATTATTTTCAGTATATTTATAATTTTATTATTTTATAAAAGTTATACCTTATCAGGCTTTTACACCATCTATACCAGTGCACTGGGCTTTAAAGCAGATCTTCCCGACTGGGACAAATCAGAAATGATGCGCGGCAATTTCCATGAATTTATATGTGCAAATTCAAAAACAGTGTATATCAAAATATATAAGGTTAAAAATATCCAAACTGACATGCTCCATGAACTTACATGGAATATCTGGGAAAAAGATCCCAACGCCCATTTTATTATCAATTCCTCTACAGATGATGGTGGAATTATTGTTACAACATACAGAAGTCAGGGCACATCCATTCACAGGATAAGGCTTATAAATAATAATGATACAGTTTTCATTATTGAGTGTAGTGCACCTGAAAAAGTGTTTTATAAATATGAAGTTTATTTTAACAGAGTTTTCCAGAGTTTTTCAGTACTTTAATGGCAATTTTTCAATATCAAGAGGTTGTGGTTTTGATTCATCAATAACCAGTGACAAGGCGTTATGTGTACAGTGTTCCACACAGAGTTCACATCCTGCACAATCGTTTTTATTATACGTCCATGAAGTATCACTTACGCTAATTACACCAAACGGGCATATTCTTGAACAATCACCGCAATGTTTGCATTTATTTTCATCGTGAACTACACTATACCCTGCCGCTGCATTCATTGATAGCGAACCATCAAAACGTTTTGCAAACTGTGTTGCCTTTAAGCTGACACATGATTTTGGATGGCAGTTGCATATAACACCCGTACTGCCACCCGTAGCAACCTTGAAAAATGCCTGTGTAATGTATCCATGCTTTCTGAAATTTTTAATAAGTTCAAGCGCCTGATGCTGTGTTATTCTTTCTGCATTATATTTTTTGCCATGCTCAAGCCAGAATGTTGCAACAGGTTTACCAACAGCAATACACGAATGTATTGCCCATTCTTCATCACCCATAGTTTTTTTGCAGGGGCAATCCATCACCGCTATAAAGTCAGGCTGGGTAAAGATAATTTTATGCGCATATTTGTAAGGGATAATGTTTCTGTTGGAATCTGTAATATGTGCTATATCCCTGTTTAATTCTAAAATTTTTCGTGTATCACCAAATGATAATATCTTGGCATGATACCTGTCAAACGCAAATTTAAGAAAATGTCGTAGTGGTGTAAACCATGAAAAATGGGCAGTCAAAAATTTAAAAGTATGGTATACTATAAACACATAAGGAAAATAGAAGACAAAATATAAATAATTATGAATAGCTCTGTCAACACGCCATCCATGTTTTTTGAATACAGCTACTGTCGAAGGTTTGAGTATTGTCTTCATTGGTTATCCCTAAAAATAATTTTTTCAGCAATAATTCCTTAAAAAATTTCATAATGAATATAGGGGGTGTCTCAAAACAAAATATGGGACGGCCTTTTTTTTTATTTTAAGTACTTGATACTGAAAAAAATTAAAAAATCCCATTTACTACTCATTTTCATGCAGGAATTTTCATCATATTATGGGCT
>JBFLZD010000118.1 GCA_040756435.1 Spirochaetota bacterium
TAAATTCTCGGTCGCTAGTAGGTTCGAAAAACCAAGAACATCGAGATAAGCAATCAATCGATTTTCTGCTATCTTCATGATTTCATTTCCTCTGCCCGAAGGGCCAATCTAACATTTGCTTAACCTGTAATTCCGGCCCGAAGGGATTGGCGCACTTTTTGCCGAGCGCAGCGACTGCAAAAAGTGTGACAAAAGGAATTATCAGGTTGAAGCAGTTGTTGGACGTCTTACTTTTTTATAATTTCCTTACGCTTTTCTTCAACCATACGTATTATACTACCAAAATCAAAGAGTATATCAAATCCATTGTTTATACCCATACGCCTAGCATAAACTCTAACTTTATACTCAAGTGTACCTGTTCTATCTGAAATAGAAAAATATTTCCATACGGGTAAATTATCTTTAATTAACACACGAAAATCTTCATTTTTATCAAGTGTATAAAGTAAGTTAATTACTTCATTGACATAAATATGATCTTCCTTACGTGATACACTTGTAAAATATAGATCTGATGCCTTTCTATTTCCTGTTACATCCAATGTGCAAAGAATTGAATACTCATATTCATCGGAAAAACTTACTGAATCAATATTAAGGAAAAAAGCACCATCTTTTTCACCACTATCCAGAGACCAATCTGTTAGGTATTTATCTACCTTTACTCGATTTAGATTTATATCAGTATTTCGTAATAAATTATCTTGTAATTGTCTTATAGCCTTTTGGAAGTCAGATCTAAAATCTGCGTAATACTTATCTCTTAAAAATAGAGGTATCTGACAATCTTCAAGAAGTACAGGTATTGTTACAACTCGTTTTTCTTCTAATTCTCGTAACAAGCCAGCTGTTAATTCTTTTTTACACCATTCAGATTCAACAGATTTTTTAGATAACATTATTAACAATACAGATGCTTCAGAAATTGCATCCTGTACTTTTTGAATTAATGAATCGCCGAAATTTAGTTGCCATTTATCAATCCAAACATGGAGATTTTCTTTAACTAAATACTTTGCAATTTTTTCAACGATTTTTGAATCTTCATGGGAATAACTTATAAACACTGACACTATTTCCTCCTGCGCCGAAGGCGTCCGTCCAACATTTGCTTAACCTGCAATTCCGGCCCGAAGGGCTTGGCGCACTTTTTGCTGAGCGTTCCCCAGCGTAGCTGGGGCGCGACCGCAAAAAGTGTGACAATAGGAATTGTCAGGTTAAAGCAGTTGTTAGCCGATTTTTCATATTAAATTGTAGAATGATTCTTAATTATGTGATTAAAATATTATTTAAACAAATTATCTAAGTTATTATCTCTATCTATTTAAATCCAGTCATTTATAATTCCAAGGAAGCAGAATTTATAAATATGATATTTATTTCAATATTGGTATATTGAAATGATAGTTCCTAAAATGTTTTCTCTTTATTTCCTATTCTTGATACCGAAGTTAATCATTCATTTGATCGTTGCACTTTAAAAAATGAAAATCATTGGTGTCAAATCATACGCCTATTGTCATTCAAGGGCAATATATTATCAGGCGATATAACCCGGCTAAAAGTAAAACAGCGAAATTTCTAACCGTATTAGATATCGCCATCATAAAACATAATTTGAGGTGGCCATGTACATATGCAAAGCTTATATCCCATACATTTTGCTATTTGACCTCAGCTAAATGAAGCTTTTCTTTGACCTCTTTATACTTATATGAATCCTCTCATTTTTCTCGTTTTGGCAATATGTCGTTAACAGTTTAATGGAAGAGATAAAAGTTCTTAACATGGAAACACCCTTGAAATGAAGCTTTAGATCAAACCATAAGTGACTTCGACTTATTCAATTATACGTATAGCAATTGCAATTAAAGATTTTTGAGTACCAGAGCTTCCGATAAGCCCAAATTGTTTGTTATAGGTAACCATGCTAATATTGTTTTTATCAGCTTGGTATAAAATTATCGCATTTGCACCTTTAGAAGCTGCTTTTTTCTGTAAAGCTTCAATTAAATCTGTCCACTCATGGATCATTATGCTGAGCCCTGAATTTTGGACAATATTTTGAGTGAAATACGGTGGATGAAGCTCTTCCTGAACATAAGGGAGGAGGTATAAGATACCACTATGAGAAAGCGATACGATAAGGCATTCAAGGCAA
>JBFLZD010000119.1 GCA_040756435.1 Spirochaetota bacterium
TTACTGGTACATGCAGCAGGATGGCAGCCGTAAACTCCCCGGGCTTGGAGGTGTATTTAATGCGGTGAATATGGATGTGTATCACTATGCGGGAAATAATCCGGTGAAGTTAGTGGATCCGGATGGGCAATATGCGATATACGATGATTTGGCTTTTGCAGTTGGAGGAGCAATAATAGGATTGGGCTCACAAGCAGTACAGGATATGTTAACAGGGACAAAAAGTGATTGGGAAGATTATGCAGCAGCGGGTATAGGAGGAGCAATAGGTGGCTGGGCTTTATTATATACTGGACCGGTTGGCGCTGGAGCAGCGGGAGGTGCTATTACTAACTCAGTGAGACAAGGTTTAAAATGGTTTACAGGTAAACAAAAGGGATTTGATATTTCTGAATTAGCAATTGAAACTGGGACAGGTGCATTGTTAGGAAAATTACCAGGAATAAAAGTAAAGGGAGTAACGAGTGGGCGTGGTTCTATGAATGCAGTATATAAACAAATGACAACAAAGTTAAGAGAAGGGACAATAAAATCGATAAAGCCAAAGACAGCAATAAAAATGTTTAAGGGGCGAATAAAAGATACCGCATTTGTTGAAGGGGCATGGGCAAATTCAATGATAAATGCAGGCAAGAATAAAGCGAAGGATGAAAAATAATGGGAGATAGTGAATGGAAAAACAAAAGATTAGAAGTGCGCTACTCAATCGCTTCTTTATTAATAGCTGAAACTTTTGTTTTAATACTAACAATTATAGGTGTTGAGTCATATATTTCGAGTAAAATTAATGATGCCTTAATAGTTACTATATGTATTATAATTTTTGGAATATTTATATATCTATGGTTTAGGGCATTTAGGATAACAGTGGAAAATGGGGTACTTACGTATAAACAGTTATTTGGTAAAACGAGAGTAATACGTATAGATGATATAGAAGAAGCATATACAGAGATAGGAGTAAAGCACAAAGGGGATGAATATCGAGCATTTATACGATTGATGATAAAACCAAAGAAAGGATGTGGGGTAGAAGGTTTTTATATAAACTTAAAGCCATTTGAGGAGAAAGGGATACACCAATTATTTGAAATATTACCAATGCGGAAGGGGAAAAAATCCCGGCGATTATCAGTATTGCCATTGGAAAAGGATGAAGATGTGAATGATGAAAGAACATAGGTGTGCAGAATAATTAATTAAGATGTGATATAAAAAAATATAAATAAAGCTCGATAGATTACAATCCATCGTTGATATGACAAACAGAAGAAAAAAGTAAATGGGATAATACAATGAAAGTTTAAATGATAAAAATATTAATATTCTCACTCATAATTATTATATTGGCTGGATGTAATAAATTAACGGAAGAAGATAAAAGTGGTTGTTAATAAGATAGATAACCATAGCCATAATGGGTTAATTTGGTATCTGGTTAGCATCAGGAGAATGGAAAATATAAAAATTTTAATGTTACTCTTGGATAAAGGTATAAACATAAATCATCAAGACAATTGTGGGAACACAGCACTCCATCATATAGTAAAACTAAATCGCTATAAAGAAATCATAAAGTTGCTTTTAGATAACGGAGCTGACGTAAATATAAGAAACAAAAAAGGCCAAACACCTTTGGATTTAGCTCAAAAAGAGGGTGATAATGAAATAATACATTTATTACAAAGGTATGCAAACAAAAAGGTTGTTGGAAGGTAAGCTGGAAGGTAATAAAAGTTAACCAGTCATTTTGGCAGTAACTATCGCCCATACTCTACCGTGAGGGCGGTGGTACAGGGGTGGTGCACACACAGCGCTATGCGTACGATGACTGGGGCAATGTGACCATGTATAAAGATGAAGGAAGCCCTGACACGCAAAGCGATGATGTGATAGCAGCAATAAGCTACAATTACAACACCGCAAGCTACATACTGGACAGGCCATTGCAGATAGCTGTTGTTGATTACACGGGCAAGGTGTATAGAAACCGTGCCGGCACATATGATAGCAAGGGCAACCTTACGCGCCTTAGAATCATGGGCGGGCAGCAGGGGTATGCGGTATGGGACTTTGCCTATGACCAGTATGGGAACATCGTGGTGGTAAAGGAGCCGGCCAATTATGCAGGCCAGA
>JBFLZD010000120.1 GCA_040756435.1 Spirochaetota bacterium
GCATCAACAAAGAAAGCAGTATTGTGCGGAAGTATGGTTAGGGTAACTTTTTTTGTATTCATGATACCAATTGATTATTCAGTATAGTTTCATTGAGGGCATAGTATATGTACGGTACAATAATGTAAATATTTTTTCATTGTACTATACAGTGTACTATAGTATTCTGCCCCAAAATGTATGTACGTTAAAGTATTTTTTTTATTTACAGATGAAAAGTCCTTGCTATGAAACAACAGTATTACATAATGTTGCTTCATAAGGAGTAATTGAAGTGCCAATGGATGCAACCATCATATCATATCCGGATACAGCTGTTATCAATTTACTATCGCTTACCGCAAACAGGTCAAAATATATGGTACCGTTTGCTGGCAAGTTTCGCGTTGTTGATTTTGTCATAGGAAATGCAAAGGAGTTGGATGCGCAAACCATAATCTATAGCAATGTAAACGATGATTTGGCAGATTACGTTGCACTGCATGGTATTGATGAAAGCAAGCTTAAAGTTGTGGTTAATGAATTCAACAGTATAGATTTTTGCTATATGCTTATTCGTGATAGTGATTCGGCATATTTTATTATTTACAATGGCGATAATCCCGGCATTATAAACTTTGCCCACCTGATTGAACGATTTGCAAAAATGAAAAAGCCTGCAGCGTTGTTCAAATTGCATTTTGAAGGTAAGGCACGTATGGCACACCGTATACTGGTAAGCACTAAAAAAGCATTACTTGCAACAATCAGGCAGGCGTTGAAGCATGATCATACTTCACCTAACATCTTTGAAATGATTATCAATATGATGGTGAATGAAGGTTTACCAAAACTTGAATTTTCATGTATGTACTGGCCATTCAGTACGATAGTTGATTATTATAATTACAACTTCGAGGTTATCAATAATCCTGAATTTGCAAAACATGTATTCAATCGTCATATACATTCCCGGATACAGTTATATCGTTATTCAATGTTGGGTCCTCATGCAAAAGTGGTACAATCATTTTTGTCCGATAGTTCCTATATAAATGGCGAGGTGGTTAATTCAATAATTTTCCCTGGTGTTGAAATTGCAGAAGGCGCTGTGATCCGTGATTCAATTATCCTACCATATATTAAGATTGGCTCAAAAGCTCGCATCATGCGAAGCATTATTGATGAACGCACCATACAGCCATTTGACCAGACACCACTTACAATTGGCAATGGTTGTAAAATTGGCACAACCGAAGAAGGTATGAAAAACAGCGATTACCCTAAAGTGCTGTATAACAGTATAACGCTCATAGGGAAAAACTGTATAATTCCTGATGCTATTACCGTAGGTGGTTGCTGTTACGTATCGCCAGGTAAAACACCCGCAGACTTTGAAAAACGAAAATATATATACAACGGTACCTCGGTGTGATATGTTCTTACCGTATAAAGATGAAAATCCTACACACTCATTTCCACTTTTTACGGTTGTACTTATTATTGTGAATTGTTTTGTTTACTATCTTGAGGTTTACGGGCAGCCAGGTTTTGAAAACCTTGTAAAGATGTATGCACTCACTCCCTGCAATGTTAACAAGATTAATGTATATAATTACAATCACTATATTCCTTTTATAAGCCACATGTTTTTGCATGTAAACATTATCCATGTGGCATCCAATATGCTTTTTTTATGGATATTTGGTAATAATATTGAAGATGTTTTAGGCGCTATTCGGTTTTATGCGTTTTACCTTGTGTGTGGGCTTGCTGCTGCTTTAACATTTTATCTTTTTCACCATAACGAATGTACGCCTATTATTGGTGCATCCGGTGCCGTTTCGGGGCTTTTAGGAGGGTATGTGGTTTTGTTCCCGGCAGCACGCATCCGGGTATGGTTTATGTTTTTTATTCTGCGCCTGCCAGCATGGTTTTTTATATTGCTGTGGTTTGTCATGCAACTTTCCAACCTGTATGGCGAAAGATTGGGTATGACGAATGTAGCCTGGTCAGCGCATGTTGGTGGGTTTATAGCAGGATTTATATTGATTATGTTTTTTAAAAAAAGATATTAATAATTTACTAATTATTCCTAAACGTGGAAATTTGAATAAAATATAAAATAGTGTACACCCCCGCCGCCT
>JBFLZD010000121.1 GCA_040756435.1 Spirochaetota bacterium
CATGGAATGCACGTGAATTAATTATAAGGTTTGATACATCAGCAATTAATAAATCTGCTATTGATAAAATTGGATTAGAATATGCCCCGCTATCAGAATTTGTAAAGCAATCTGTAATTTATGAAATGACACAAAAAACAGGTATAAGTTGGGGAAAGATAAATGCATATAAAATTTTTACAAAGTTAACTACAAAAGATACAATTTCCATTTCAAGACTTGGAGATACTATTCAAATGCCGTTTTTCTGGGCATCATTATCTGTTTTTATTCCAGAAAACATAAATGAACAAACGGTTGCTGATAGTTTAGAAACCATGTATCCAACAATTCAATTTGCTGAAAAGAATTATATCGGACATATTGACATTTTACCAAATGACCCATTGTTTCTTCAATATCAACAAATAGGTTTAACATCGCCTACATGTGGAATAGGTGTCGAACAATCATGGAATTATGAAGTTGGTCAAGAGAATATCTTGATTGGTGTATTTGATACAGGTATTAATTATAAACATGAGGATTTTGGCGATGGTACATATAACGGATCTAAAATTAAAGGTGGTTGGGATTGGATAAATAATTGTCATGTTTCTAGTGCAACTACTCCTGATGATAATGGGCATGGAACCGCATGTGCAGGAATTATTGGTGCCTTGAGAAACAATTCAAAGGGTATATCGGGTATTTCTGGCGGTGACAGCGAAAATAATAATACTGGTTGTGCACTTTTTTCATTTAAAATTGCTAATTCTGGGGGTTATATTCAAACAAATCATGCAGTTGCAGCATTGCAAGCAGGTGCAGCAAGCAATCAATATGGTCTACACATTTTAAGTAATAGTTGGGGACTTGAAAATTCTAAATCATTGCGCGAAGCAACCCAATTTGCTTTCAATAATAAAGTTGTAGTTGTTGCTGCTAGTGGAAATACATCTGATTCTCAATTAAAATATCCCGCCTCTTATCATGATGATTGGACAATGAAAGTCGGAGCAAATGACGCAACTGGGGATAGAGCAAATTTCTCTACATATGGAAACAGATTAGATTTTATTGCTCCTGGCACTAAAGATCTATATGCAGCACCAGATCACAATGCAAACAATACATATACATATAATCAAGATGGTACTTCATTTTCATGTCCACATGTATCTGGTGTTTCAGGACTGATGTTAAGTTATGTAAACAATGATCCAAATGCACCAAATAAACTTGCACCTGAGGATGTTGAACATATATTACAAAATTATACATACGACTTACAAACCTCAGGATATGATCAATACACCGGTTGGGGTCGTATTAATGTATTAAATTCCTTTAATCATATTTTATTACCACAATATAAAGTAAGACATTTTCAAACTACCGTAAGTTGTTCATCTGCTCAATTATATTCAAGCGGTCAGACAGTCCAATTCCCCGAAGGTGTCCCCGGTCTTGCTACTGGCTACTATTTAGGCACTACAGACATATACAAACTTACTGTAACTCATTCTTTTTCAATACCACAGACAGAAACAGTAATTGGTGCTTGGGCAAGAAATTCTTCATCTAACTTATTTGGCTATACTACAGTTATATACAACCCTCATATGAGTGATATTTCATTAAGTAATTATGGTCAAACTAGCGTAACCTTAGTAGGCTATCTATATAAATCAAAAATGTATAACATAATAGGACAATATGTGGGCGATATGTGGTTTCCAACAAATTTAAACTCTACTCGAACATTATCTTATAGTATTCATACTTATGACCCAACTGTTGGTGTTGAAAGCAATGAAATGACAGATTTTGTTTTTAGTATTTATCCTAATCCAACATGTGATTTAATAAACATAAGTGTTGAAATAATAAATCCTACCGATTTAGAGTTTTCAATTTATGACTCTTATGGTAGGCTACTAATTAGAGAGAATAAATTAAATTTAACGACAGGCACTAATATATTCCAAATAAATACATCATCGCTTAGAAGTGGAGTACATATAATCCAGTTAAAAAGTAATCGTTCTATTCTTATACAGAAGTTTACAAAAATATGAAATTTAATATTGTACTTCTCTTTTTTTTAATAATCAC
>JBFLZD010000122.1 GCA_040756435.1 Spirochaetota bacterium
TTTCATATTTTTCATTTTTAAGAATTAACTATCCGGTAAAATAAATAAAATATTTATTGACAATAATACAATATTATTGCATTATATACAATAAAAGAAGCCGCTGCCAACTCATAGTTCAAAATACTACAGGTGGTTCCGGATTCCTCCTAGAAAAGCGGATTTCATCACGTGATACTCAGCCTGATTCTTTTATGCTTAATTGTGGTTGAGTGGTCTTCTTTTATCAGGGGGAAGAACTTCCTTTTATAATTAAAAAAGAGGCATTTTACACAAGCAATGATAGAGCATATTATGCGGCTGGCTTATGAATTAGGTAGAGACATTTCATCCCCACAGGGAATCACGGTAAATATTAGACATTGGGAGATAGTATATGAAAATTGCAGTAATAAATGAAACGAGTGCGGCGGATAAAAATGCGGATATAATAGCAGCTCTAAAGGGCAGGGGGCATGATATCATCAACGCAGGCATGACACAGTGTGGAGCACAGCCTGAGCTTACTTATATTAATAGCGGTTTTATGGCGGCGCTGATTTTGAATACAGGGCGCGCCGATTTTGTTGTGGGTGGGTGTGGCACCGGCCAGGGTTTTTTGAATGCAGTGATGCAGTATCCGGGCGTTGTGTGCGGGCATATAATCACACCCCTTGATTCATGGCTTTTTGCCCAGATTAACGGCGGCAACTGTATTTCGCTCATGCTCAATCAGGGCTATGGGTGGGCTTCGGAACAAAATTTAAAATTTATCTTTGACGCTCTTTTCAGCGTGGAATCAGGATGCGGATATCCTGAACACAGAAAAGAATCACAAAAGCAATCGCGGCAATTGCTCAAATCAATTTCATGCATGACTCACAAATCAATGGCGCATATTGTTCAGGTTTTGCCTGAAGAGGTGGTAAATCCTGTATTACGGTATCCTGGTTTTTTGGATATACTGGATGTAGAAACTATAGAAGATAATGCACTACAAAGCGCACTACAATCCAGGATATAATACGGTGCTAAATGTCATTGTAAACCATCCTCTTGAGCAATGAGATTGCTTCGCTCGCGATGACAAAAATGCAATAACTGTTAAACTATAATGGGAAAAGTAATCTTATAATTATCGATGTCATTTATTGTGGGCACCTCTAAAAACCGCTTTCATCAATATAATTGCAATAAAGAGAAAGCGGTTTTATCCTATATATTGTGCCCACAAGGGAACAACCGAATAAAACAGTTTTTAGAAGTTCCCTTATGCAATAAAATTGAGGAAGGCAACAATTTTAAAATTAAAAAAGAATAAGATTTTTCTTTTTCTTTCTTCCGATGAAGTGGGGGCTTTTCAAGATAAGATGACATTGTGTGCAAAATCTTATTTTCAGGGGAGTAAAATAATGAATAATAAAATACAAGAACGCGCACTGGCGATTGCACAGCATGGTTCTATCAGTAAGGCAATTGCAGCAGGTGCTATCGAACAATATCAGGATATCACGGTATCCGAAGCTATAGTCCTTGGGCTACTTAATCAGAATGTCAGGCACTTCTTTGGAATCTTTGGCCATGGCTCAACCGACATTGCCGAAGTGTTACGAATTTACGAAGAGCATGGATTAGTTAAGATGTATAATGTGCGCCACGAAACGGCCGCGGCACATGCAGCTACTGCCTTTGGGATGCTCACTTCAGAAGTGGCAGCAGTCATCACCTCAATTGGTCCCGGTGCCTTGCATGCGTTTGCAGGTTCCCTTGCATTTGCTTCAAACGGTGTTGGTGTGTATCACATCTACGGCGACGAAACCACACACGATGAAGGATTTAATATGCAGCAAATACCAAAAGATGAGCAGGGATTGTTTCTTAAACTGTGCAGTATGATGGGAAATGCCTACGCGCTGTATGAACCATGGTCGGTGACCGCGGCATTAAAACGCGGTGCTGTTACCACCAGCTTACCGTTTGCACAGCCGTTTTTTCTTCTCGTGCCGATGAACGTGCAACCTGCCATTATGCGCAATTTCAATTTGCTGCAGTTGCCTTCAGCGTATAAGCATGCTCCTGTT
>JBFLZD010000123.1 GCA_040756435.1 Spirochaetota bacterium
TTTTTTTGTATTTCAAAGAGCGATTAAAAGAAATAAATACCGATAACTATCCAGAGAACTTGCCCAGTTATTATGAAAACAGGTCATATACCTTTGATTTTCACCGTGAAAACGGCATCCATTGCCTAAAATTCTACTGGGGACCACCACCAGAGATACTAACACAAGCTTAAAAAAGGCTAATTCCTTATCATTTTTCCCAATCAATGGATTGCACATATTGTGCAACCGTATAAGCTATGGACAAAATATGCTTACAACAAGTAGCAGAAAGCCTTGTATTGATTTTCTGCAGTTAATTTGTTGGATACTTTTATATTGTGCATAAAAAATTAAAATGAAATATAATTGCTACTACAGGGATATGCTATAATTGAAGTAACACATTATATACTAGCTTGAGTGTAAAGAGAATGGACAGTAATAATCAATATTTTAAACGTTTTTCACGCACTTCACTGCTTATTGGACAAGACAATCTGGAAAAACTTTTAACATCAACAGTGTGTATTGCAGGACTTGGAGGTGTAGGCGGGTATGCATTTGAAGCAATAGTGCGTGCCGGTGTAGGAACAGTTCATATTATTGATTTTGACGCTGTTGATTTATCTAATTGTAACAGGCAGATTTTAGCTACAGACAGCACATTAGGATTGCCAAAAGTAGATGTGGCCCAAAGGCGAGCAAAGGATATTAATCCAGATATTATCATCCATAAACATCATATACAAATTACGCCTCATAATGTGGCACGTCTATTTCAACATCGTTTTGATTTTGTAATAGATGCTATTGATGATGTTGCTGCAAAAGTGGCTTTGATTGAATACCTGTATACCAATAAGATGCCATTTATAAGCTGTACGGGTGCTGCAAGAGCGTTTGATCCTTTAAGTTTACGGATAAGCGATATCAGTAATAGCCAGTATTGCCCACTTGCTCGTGTTATTAGAAAGCGGCTGAAAGAAAGACATATCACTAAAGGAGTTCCCTGTGTTTATTTTCACGAGGAAAGGGGAAGCATCAGATGTGATTCGGATAAAGAAAATGTTCCTGGCAGCTTATCATATATGCCAGGGATTATGGGGTTGGCTGCAGCTGGTTTTGCAATAAAGCATTTAACAGGCAAAGTATAACGTACAGGAACTATCGCCTAAAAATAAAAATTATTAATGATTGGCTGTAACACCTAATGAGGACAGCAGTACCACAACCTCATAAGCCGATAAATCAGTATATAATACAGGGATATCTTCTTCCTCGGCACGTTTGATAAATTCTTCCCGCGGTTTAATACCACCTGCAACAACAATTGCGCTGAAATCCTTGAGGGAAGCAACCGCTACCGCATTGGGATGTGTTAAAATTGTAATCCAGATATTACCTTTCTTTCCATTAGCATTAACATCAGATAGCATATCACCAACATAGCCACCTGTAATCAGTTTTGAACAATCAGCTTTAGAGGTGAGCAGTTCAAAATTTGTTTTTTGTTGAATTTCGTTTACCGTGATGTCCATAATTAAATCTCCATAATGATTGCTTGATGTTATATCTATACTAATTTTTGTGCCCTCACCAGGCTTGGAACAAATTCGCATAACATTGGCATTACGCTTAATATTGGACAAGCCCATGCCAGCGCCAAATCCAAGCCTGCGTATCTCATCGGTAGCTGTTGAAAAGCCCTCCTGCACCGCTAATCTAATATTTTCAATACCTTTGCCTTTATCCTTTATTACTAAGTGCACCGAATTTGGTCTGCAATAGGCAAAAAAGTAACCCACCTTTGTGTATGATACCACATTTATTTCAGCTTCATATAAAACGATGGCAACACGTTGAATAATATGTGGGGGATATTCTCGTGTACGCAATTCGCGTTTTAATGATGTGGATATCCTCCCCGCATTATCAAAGTCGCCACCTCGTAAGGTGTATGAAAATATATGATTAGCGCATTGCGTGTATTGCATATATTAGTTTAATCAACTTTTTCAATAGATGCT
>JBFLZD010000124.1 GCA_040756435.1 Spirochaetota bacterium
TGGCAAGTAAAGGATACAATAGAATTACAACATGTTGAGGATGGTATTTCTGTTATGTATTTAAATGATAGTTATCATGGTAAACCATTAGCCAGAGCAAGTCAGTCAAATGGTAGTGTTTGCACTGATACACATGGCGACAAAGTTGCATATTATAAAGATATCGATATTGGCTTTACTCGTGATTTTACCCAGATTACTGCTACAGGTTGGTTTATTGATACAAGTTACACACAAAATCTTCCATCTGGTTTGCATGATTTTTATGCAGTTGCTCAACATGAATTAGGTCATGCTCATGGAATAGACCATGTAAATGATAATACTGATTTAATGTATTATACAATATCTTATGGTCCAACTACATATGCGAATCGGAGAGATTTATATAGCAGTGCTAATGCAATTTATGGTGGTGTATATGTTTTAGATAAAAGTGGACTTATGACTTCTTGCGGTAACATTTCGATTATGTTGCCTGCTACTGCTGAAAATTGTGAATCAAATATTGGAGTTAGCGAATTATTTAATAATGACATTATTATTCAAGCATATCCTAATCCCATTGATGCTATTTTGAATATAAAATATTCTCTTAAAAGGAATTCAGATATTTCATTTTCAATTTATGATTTCATGGGTAGAAATATTAAATATGTATTAAATCAAAAGAGTTACATCGGAGAAAATTCAGTTGAGATTAATTTTAGCGATTATCCTTCTGGTATTTATTTTTTGAAAATTAATTTAGGCTTTAAAAGTGAAACAATAAAACTTATTAAACTGTAAATGACTTTTAAGCATTTATATATATTTTTATCTGTAATATTTTTTTCAAATGTTTCATTTGGTCAGTTATATACTGAATATTCTTCTCCTACTTCTTTAGATTCAATGGTTTTGAGAATGTTTTCTTCTCCAAATGTTCACATTTACAATATCTCATTTACAGGTGATTATAATTCATATACTAATGAAATTTATGATATTGGTTATTTTAATTCGCTTAATTCAACTGTTGGTATAGATAGCGGAATTGTTTTGACAGGTGGTTGGTTAGAGCCACCTTTTGGTTTGGGTAAACCCTCATACAATGAAACAAATTATTGGAAATTCACGCCTGGTGATGCAATTTTAGATTCAATAATTTATCCATCAACAACATTAGGTGCTGCTGTTTTAGAATTTGATTTTGTACCTATTGGCGATACATTAAAATTCAATTATGTTTTTGCTTCCGATGAATACCCTAACCAGATATGTCACATTGATAATGATGTTTTTGCATTTCATGTTTCTGGTCCCGGAATATCAGGTATTAAGAATATTGCGTTAATACCAAATACATCTATTCCTGTTGGTAATAACTCAATAAATGATACTTCATTTGCTGTATATTCAATTTTTATAAATTCAGGAAATTGCCAATCACTTGATTATCCTCAATATTATGTTGACCACGGACAGGATTCTGTTTTCATTTTTAACGGTTCAACTACCGTTTTAACTGCTAAAGTAGCCACAATCCCTTGTGAAACTTATCACCTGCGTTTTGCAATTGCAAATGGCGGAGATGACACAGACGAGAGTCCTGCCGTATTCTTAGAAGCGAATTCATTTAATTCAGAACCTTTAAAAATTATCCCTTCTGTTTTATATGGTGGTTTTATAGACAGTTTATTGTATGAAGGTTGTGGTTTTGCAAAATTAATTTTTCGTCGAACATATAATATTCAGCAACCTAAAACTTACAATTTAATTATTTCGGGCACTGCTCAAAATGGTGTTGACTATAGCGGTATTCCAAATCAAATAACATTTTCTGCCGGTCAAATGTACGATACATTGACTATTACTCCTGTTTTTGATAATTTGCCAGATGATAATGAAACAATAATAGTAACTATTGGCGA
>JBFLZD010000125.1 GCA_040756435.1 Spirochaetota bacterium
AAGAAAATTTTAATTTTTACACAATTCAGAACCACTCAGGATTATTTATCACAGGTGCTTAAAAGCTATAAGGTTGTACTGTTCCATGGATCAATGAGCAGGGAAGAAAAGGAGCAGGCAATAGAGTGTTTTAAAAATGAAGCTGAAATCTTGATATGTACAGAAGCTGGCGGTGAGGGGCGCAATCTCCAGTTTTGCAATGTGCTGATAAACTATGATCTGCCGTGGTCGCCGCTTAAAGTGGAGCAGCGTATTGGTAGAATTCACCGCTTTGGGCAGCCGCAGAATGTAATGATCTATAACTTTGCAACCAAAAACACCGTTGCTGAACGTGTACTTGAAGTGCTGAATCATAAGCTGAAACTTTTTGAGGAATCTCTGGGCACACCAGATGTCATTCTTGGTGATATTGCAGATGAGCGATTTTTTAACAGTATTTTTATGGAATTGATTGCAGGACTTAAAAGCAAAAAGCGAGTAACTAAGGATATTGACACCCATATACAGAAAGCCAAGTCAAGCTATAGTAAATTGCAGGAACTGACAGTAGCCACAAAAATTGATCTTAATTTTGATGAGTATTATAAAATCACCATGCAGGAGCGAACGTTTTCCAACAAACGCATCGAGCAGTTTATCAATGAATTAAAAGATGTTGATGATACTATATGCACATATATTGCAGGGCCAAACCCCAAAAATAAATTATACTTTGTGCGCTATAACCCTATTACACATGCGCCCGTAAACCGATATGGAACTTTTACCAGTGAGGTGGCGCTGGATAATGAGTCACTGGAATTTCTGGCTTTTGGCCATCCGGTTGTTGACTTTTGTATACAGCAATGTCAGCAGCATGCTTTTGGTGGACTTTCCGGTATCAAGCAGATTGACTGTGCCTATGATTGTAGTGGTCTTTTATTCCACTACCTTGTAACGCTGAAGGCCAAGGAAGAGGTAAAGCGCATTGTCCCGGTTTTTGTGTCAAAGGATATTTTAAATCAATCTATAATTGATGATATTGAACAGGAGGCCATGCGCCAGTATGGGTGTGCGGTGAGTGTGGCAGATGATGTAGTAAGACAATATTCCAGCAATATATATTATTACTATGAACTATCGCTTAAAAGACTTGAAAAAAAAGTTGAGGCGATAGTTACCGAAATAAAAGAAACTATGAATCTGCATATTGATCCGTATATGGAAAGGGTTTGTCAGCATTACCAGCAAGAAAAGGAACACCTGCACAAACGCCTGGAGTGGCAGGAATGTCAGCAGAAGTGGTACGGAAAGGACATGCACAGCGCCATTACTCGTACAAAAAATATGATACAAAAAATTGAAGAAGAACTTCACAACCGCATGGAGCAGTATTCTGGATTTACTCAAGTAACGTGGAGTGCAAGCTTGGTGAATGCGGGAATACTGTTGTGCACACCGGCTTCATTTTAACATAGCTTTTTTGAGCTTTTCAATTCCTCCAGGGGTAGGTATAAATTGAATTCCCATGCCAGCTTTTTTGTCCCCCTCTTCATGTTTGCGCACCCAGCGTACCGTGCCCTTTAAGGTAATGGTTTCTTCAGGAGAAATGTACACCTCAATATCAACAGTGCTACCTGGATGAACAGGCTCGGGTGTTGATATGAACATGCCGCCTTCACTTATGTCGTGTGCGGTGCTGAAGGTTACTCCTTCCATGCTTTCAACCACGGACTTGCATTTTTTTGTAACACGG
>JBFLZD010000126.1 GCA_040756435.1 Spirochaetota bacterium
AGCACCTTTTCAACATTATTCTTATTCTTAAAAAATTGATTTAAGCACTCAATTATCGTATCACCACGTTCCATGATAAAAAAAGTAGCGCATTTACAGTATCATGTCAATACTTATTGTAATCCACCAGGATACTTAAATTGTAACTTCAAGTTTGAAGTTCACCATGGAGATGATGCTATAACGGTTCATAAGAAGTTTTTAAAATTCCTTGATTTCCCTGGTTTTAGATTTATTACATCCTGTATATCCATTGATATATCTTCTCGTGTGAACATCGATACTTTCCTTCATTCTTGAACGTATACGCTATAATCTATGGTGAATAGCTCTGCACTAATTGCAATAGTATTTTTCCCCATACCTCATGGATGCGTTCACTTTTATATTGTTTTGTTTTGTCTCGTAACGTCTTTTATGTGCTTTTTTTAGTTGCCTCCCTGGTATTGTAAATATGTATTGCATTCCGCTTGAGTTCTCATATGGGTGTTGATAGTGAACGCCTATCTTTTGTGTAATTTCCCATATTGAATATTTTTCTGGTGCATACAGCATTTTTTGAATAACTTCACGCTCATTACTTGTTATTTTTGGATACAGCTTTATAAAATCATCCATAAGTATTGTATTGTGAGGATAATCACATATACTTGAATGTTATCCTTATTAGGCTACATTTTTTTATTTTGTGTTGCACTTTATTGTTGAATTTGCCATGAATAAACAAGATTAGCAGTCAATTGCATAATTGCCCCCCCTACTCCATTTATGGCAGCAGGAAATGGCATTTCATAATCATTACAATTTTTTATATTATTCAACTAAGAGAGGATTACTATATAACCTTATTCTACTAATTACATTATATAATTAAAAGACAATATAAAAATATTTTTATCAATTAAATATTTATTTTATAGCAAAAAATACTTGACAAAAAGCTTAAGGTATAAGATATACTGACGTGTCGGTATTATTTGTGTCACCATGGAGATATATTAAATAAAAATTTTTTGCCTACACAATTTTGTTAAAGCCATCACAGTGTATCCTTAAAGGAGGAAACCACTATGATATGCAAATACAGCATTAAAAAGTGTATTGTTGCACTTTTCAATAGCCTTATTTTTATACCAACTATGCTTTCTGCCAATGAGTTATTCCAGGAAGATGGAATTTTACCCCACCACAGTGCCGAATATGTACGTACACTCAACCGGAATGCATCAGTTGAAGCAGATGCAGCTTTCTACAACCCTGCAGGCTTATCCTATATGAAGGAAGGCATATATGTTATGTATAGCAGCCAGACTCTTTATAAAAAGCGTATTCATACAATGGATTATTATTACCTTGATATTTATGCACCCAGTTTAAGTATAGATGAAGAAGGTCCAACGCAAAATGGCAATGCCTATACTACACGACCAACCGGGACACTTCATGGTGATAATGTATATTTTATGGAAACGACAGCCCCCGTAATACCCGACATCAACATTATTTACCGTACCAATTACTTTGGGAAAGATTGTGCAGTATATTATTCTTTTGGAAT